>JADHUD010000084.1 GCA_016784705.1 Spirochaetia bacterium
ATCCTGCACAAATAGATCCGCTGCTTACTCCGGATCGGATTCCGGCTGCCGGAGCCGCACTTCGTTCTAAAGACGAAGGTGTTCAATATACCCTGGGAGAACTCCTTGAAAAAATTAGAAAGGCTCAGGATGTCCAGATAGTCAGATCAGGATTTCTTGATCCGCTTTTTACCGATGAAAATGAGAAAAAAGAGTGGGATAAGAAAAAATCTTTATACGCAATTAAGACAGCCGCATTAAGTGATTTTGATGGAAAAAAAGCCTTTCTTGGTATAGATTCCGGTTCCACCACCACAAAAATTGTATTGACTGATGAGGATGGCAGATTAGGATATACCTACTATTCAACGAACAAAGGTAATCCCGTGGAGACCGTTTTAAAGGGACTGCAGGAGCTTCGCGGACTTATCAGGAGTGAGAACCTCCGGATAGATATTACCCGCTCTTCGGTAACAGGGTATGGAGAAGATTTAATAAAATTTGCCTTCTCTCTGGATGAAGGGCATGTAGAGACACTGGCGCATTTTCGGGGTGCAAGTTTTTTTGAACCGGATGTATCCTTTATCCTCGACATTGGCGGACAGGACATGAAAGCTATCTTTGTGAAGGATCGGATTGTCCATAATATTGAATTGAACGAGTCCTGTTCTTCAGGATCCGGATCGTTTATACAGACCTTCGCAAACTCACTCGGTCTGGGTGTTGAGGAGTTTGCAGAAATGGCATGTCTTGCTAAACACCCCTATGATCTGGGTTCCCGCTGCACGGTGTTCATGAACTCCAAAGTGAAACAGGTGCTGCGTGAGGGAGGGGAGATTGGTGATATTTCAGCCGGACTTGCCTACTCTGTAGTCAGAAACTGTCTAAATAAAGTACTTAAAATAACAGACTCTAATGTTATGGGTCCCAATATTGTAGTTCAGGGGGGAACCTTCAGAAACCCCGCTGTACTCAGAGCCATGGAACTAATTACCGGAAGAAATGTTATCAGGCCGGACAGAGCTGAATTAATGGGTGCCTGGGGTGCAGCGCTTCTTGCCAGAGATACCTGCATTCTGGAAACCTCCGAAACTGTGCCCATTAGTACATTTGAGGCGTGGGATAAAATTGAAAATGCGCTTAATTACACGAGAAAAACAACGGTTTGTCACGGGTGTGAAAACTTATGTGAAGTTACCGTTCTGACATATCCGGACCGTATAGGTACAGATGGAAAGCCGGCACGGTTCTATACCGGCAATAAGTGTGAAAAGATATTCAGCAATCAGGCTGCAGGAAGCAGGAAGGGTGAGAATATCGCTGAATTTAAGCAGAAGCTGCTGTTTGACAGACCTCTGAAAAAGAGTCAGGAAGAGCCCGTTTTACGTATCGGAGTTCCGCGTGTATTAAATATCTGGGAAGATTTTCCTTTTTGGGCCACGCTGTTAACTGAGGCGGGCTGCGAAGTGGTACTTTCAGATGTCTCGACTGTTACGCTCGTAGAGAAAGGGTATGGAACAGTTATGTCAGAAAATATCTGTTTCCCGGCGAAGCTTGCAAACGGACACATTCTTAATCTTGCAGAGAAAAAGGTTGATCGTATTTTCTATCCCAAAGTACGGTATACGAGAAATGAGTTTAAAAATGTCATAAATAAATACAATTGTCCGATTGTTACCGGATATCCTCAGGTTATTGAATCATCTATCAACCCGGAAGAAAAGTTTGGAATTCCATTTGATTCACCCCCGGTGAGTTTTCACGATATCGGCCTTTTGAAAAAAATCTGTACCGAATATCTGCTCTCCATTGGTACTCCTCCGGGCAATATTCGTTTGGCATTTAAGCGGGCGATAGCTGCACAGGATGAGTATAAGAGAGCACTTCGGGTAGAATCAGCCCGGATTTACAATAATGCGGTAAAAGAGAACCGGAAGGTAATACTTCTTCTGGGGAGACCGTATCATATGGATTCTCTGGTGAATATGAAAATTCCTTCGATCATCAGTGACTTGGGATTTGATGTTTTTACCGAGGATTCAATCCCGAAAACGGCACGGGAGCGGCTTCCAAATGTGCAGGTTCTCACACAGTGGTCATTCCCAAACCGGTTGTTCCACGCGGCGCACTGGGCCGGCCGGCAGAAGAGTGTTGAAGTTATTCAGATGAACTCCTTCGGCTGCGGTCCGGATGCACTTACCGTTGATGAAGTTAAGTCGATTATGAATGAGTATGGAAAAAACCCGACAGTAATTAAGATTGATGAGATGACCAGCCCCGGCTCGGTCAAGCTGCGGCTGCGTTCGCTTATTGAGTCACTTAAACAGAGAAAAGATACCTATAAATTAGAACTCATTCCCCGCCGGGAAACCAGGATTTTTAAACCAAAAGATAAAGGACTTACGGTTCTGG
Organism: Spirochaetia bacterium; assembly: GCA_016784705.1. Classification (GTDB taxonomy): domain Bacteria; phylum Spirochaetota; class Spirochaetia; order JABMQR01; family JABMQR01; genus JABMQR01. Next base: position 2,392 of record JADHUD010000084.1, read on the forward strand.
CGCCCCAGTTTTCGCCGTTCTATACAGATTTTATTATTGCCGCTTACCGCCACCAGGGATATAAAATTGAGGTTCTTCCCTTAGGAGACCGGGAAAGTATAGAGTTGGGACTGCGCTACTCAAATAATGATATCTGTTATCCTGCAACTATTGTAATTGGAGATTTACTGAAGGCTCTGAGAAGCGGGAAGTATGACCTGAATCAGGTGGCCGTCGGGCTTACTCAGACAGGGGGGCAGTGCAGGGCTTCAAGCTATGTCTCCCTTCTGAAGCGGGCTTTACTGAAAGCCGGATATGATCATATTCCTGTTGTTACCGCCTCCACAACAACCCGTGGGAAAAAATCACTGAATGAGCAGCCGGGATTTCGCGTACGGACACTTCCTTTTGCTCTCACAGCCCTGTACGGACTTATTTTTGGAGATGTGCTTGCAAAACTCTTCTATTATGCATCTGTTCGGGAGATGGAAAAGGGATCTGCAATGATTCTGGTGCAGAAATATATTGATTTGGGAAAGGATTTAATTCATCAGAACGGCAGAAAAAAAATGATGCAGCTTATTAACAGAGCGGTAGATGAATTCAATCATCTGCCGATGGAGAAAAAAGCTGCCCCTAAAGTTGGTATTGTCGGTGAAATCTATGTCAAATTTAATCCATTCGGGAATCTGTATACCACTGACTGGCTCATTGCCAAAGGTATTCAGCCGGAAATTCCGCCGCTGATTGATTTTTTCCTTATTCCGCTCATGTCAACGCCGTATAATGCCAGAAAAAATATTGAAAAAGTCAAATATGCGGTAATTCACCTGCTTAGCAGAGCAGAAGGATTTGTAGATCGTCTGTTTAGTCAGGTAAATAGTATGTTGAGAGATTTTCATGGAGATATTACTCCTTTTCATCCCATAAGCAGTATGGCGGCTAAGGCTTCCGGTGTACTGGATCTGATTAATCAGTTTGGTGAGACCTGGCTGCTTGCCGGAGATATAGCGACTTTCGCTGAGCAGGGAATACATACGGTTGTTTGTCTGCAGCCTTTTGGCTGTATAGCGAATCATGTCATTGCCCGAGGCGTGGAAAAACGTATGAAGACACTCTACCCGGCTCTTAATCTGCTTTTCCTTGATATGGATTCGGGGATGAGTGAGGTTAATGTGGTCAACCGAATGGAATTTATCGTTGACGGACTGAAAACGAGATAAAAAATTAAGATTTTTTATCTCAAATACATCTAAGGGGTTGTGAGCACCAGGTTTGTGAATTTTTCTGTCACTCTAAACTGATATCCAGGATACTCGTAAATTGGAATTCTCGGTTCAATGTATCCGGCAGAGTATCCCCATATACTTTCATATTCCGCAATATTCTCTCCGATCTGTTCTATCTGGCGCAGATACTGTGCGATAGACTTGGACTCAATTATGATTATATCCCCCATAGAATCCATTTTGGGACTATGCGGTCTGCTGTGATCCTGTTTGAATGCCAGAATTCTCCTGCCGTCATCGGTAATCCCGATAGTACGGTAGATATTGCTTTTCCCGACACCGGGAAGGTTGATAGTATTTCTATCGGTTGCCAGAAAAGGAATTACCTCAGCATCTCTGATCTCGTTTATCTGCTCTTTCATATCCTCAGCGGTCTTCATGAAACTCCGTATCCTGCTGTAATACTTAGGATCCACCCGGCCGATTGATTTTTCTTCAATCTGTTCCTGAATAGATCGGGAATTGTTGGCAAAAAAGTAAGAATTTTCCATATATCCCTTAACCGTGAAGGTATAGTAGGGGAGCACCCCAATATCATTCAGAACCTGCCGCAGTTTGGCAGAGTGACCCCGCCGTGATGCAGAGAGAGTGAATACTTCCTGATTGGTAACTGTCCAACCGGCAGCCAGAAGTTTTTCTACTGCTATTTTAGCTTCAGGGGTAACCTCCATTGCCGTAGAGAAGTGAGTTTGGATGATAAATTGACGAATACCGATTTCAGATGCTTTTTCCCGGAATTGTTTCAGGACAGCAACCCGGCGTTTATTTATTCTTTGAGGAAGATAGATAGGGATTTTAGTTCCCAGTCGAACCCGTACGATTTCAGCATACTTTTCCCCATCGTTTCTCAGTCTATTTGCCTCTATTTTTCTCTTCGCCATGTCATATACGGCATCGAGGATATTCTCCAGTGATGATACCGAGCTCATCATGGCATCACCGCCGGTGATCAGTATGTCTTTCAGTTGTGAGTCGTTTTCAAAATATTTCATAAGATTGTTAAGCTCTGTACCCCAACTGACAGCAGGTCGGAGTTTTTCTAAATTGAAGTTGAGTCTTCCGTTCTGGAAATCATACATTCTCTGGCAGTAGGCGCATAAACCGCCGCAGGCCCGACCCATAGTAGAGGGGATAAATATTGCCACATTGGGGTATCGGCGGTGGATATTATGAGATGGAAGAAGCCAGCCTGCTTCATTGGGTTTGCCTGGTTCCACAAGATCCTCTTTTTCCCAAGCCCGTATTTTCCCGAATTCATCAACCAGTTCAGGTGAATAGAGAACATAGTCCCGTATAACCTGATCTGCGAAACCAGTTCTGCTGCCGGGTATTGTATCAAGAAGAGATAAAAAGTAAGGAGTTACAAAAAAGGGGATTCCTTTGCTTTCAGCCTTTTTCATAATTTGCATGGTCTCTTTGGAGAGACTGTTATCTAAAAACAGCTGCAAATCTTCCGGTGTTTTAACTGCATGCTGGAGTTGGAAAAGGTCATTATTCCACCAATGCTCAATTTTTTCCCGTACAATTCTGTCACTCATTTCAGTGCTGACGGTGAATCTTTTTTTCTGACGATTTCCTGCCTTTTCACTGTCGGCGGGTTTGTGGACAACCTCTTTTATCTCCCTCTTTATCCGGGGAACCAGAAGCTTAATTATCCGCTTCCGGTTTTTTCTCCGCCGGTTAATAACTTCGCTGTCAAGGCCTGAGGGGTGCCTCTCCATCCATTCCAGTACATCTTTTCTGCTGGGAATAGTAGGCCGGGTAGTCCCGTTAACCTGGCGTAAAAGATTAAGAAAGTCTTCAAAGAGATCATCAGATCCATGAATATCATTACCCAGAGCCGCTTCCCGGAGTATGGAGAATGGCCGTGACAGTACCTGTGTATCATTATTGTTAGGATCAGGGAACGACTCGCCCTCATGTTCAAGGTAATCAAGAATTCTGATAAAAGAGAAATCCCGCCATGAAAGTTTGAAAAATGCTTTTTCTCCCTCTTCGGTGCCATTGTAGTAGGCAAATGCTTTCGGATGCTCCTGAAACTGGATCAGTATGCGTTCACGAAGCTGTTGTATTCCTTCCTCCACACTAATCTCAGGATTTGTAAGAATATCAGCATAATTAGGGTTCTCGGCCAGCAGAGTGGAGACGAGCTCCCTCCCGCGGTTGTTTTTATTGTTCATAGTAGCATCCATAAATCTAAAATTGTTGAAAACCGTTTTTTGATGAATGATACCTCTTATTGTATCAATGCAAAAGCATCAAAGAACTTCACAACGAAGCAAGCACAAAACGATTTTCAAGGTGTGGATTGATCTTCAAAAGACCAATACGTACAGGATTTGAAATGGCAAATGACAATCAAATTATAAACGATTATCATTTCAAACCCAAGATATGTCCTGAAAGCAGCAGACCAGTAACTCTCTTGGTAGTTAAGGTAAGCTGTAAAAAGTAGTATAGCAAGTTTTTCTCGATTCGGCAAACTATTAATGAAAAACTTACTAAAAGTGAGTAGATATTTATTATACACAGAAATAGAGTGACATCTATGATAGCCGGCAGCACGTTTTGCACAACCGGCTGAATTTTCAGATCAGATCAAATTCAGGATTAACCGTGGTTGAAGCACCTGACCCCGGTAAAAACCATAGCAATCCCATGCTCATTGCAGGCTTCGATTACTTCGTTATCCCGTACAGATCCGCCGGGTTGAATAATTGCACTGATACCGGAATCGGCAATTGCATCGATACTGTCACGGAAGGGAAAAAATGCATCTGAGGCGAGTATTGATCCCTCTGTAACAGAGGATTTTCTCAGGGCAATCTTAACTGCGTCTACTCTGGATACCTGACCGGGACCAATTCCCAGTGTTGTCCGGTTTTTAGCGGTCAGAATTCCGTTAGACTTTACATGCTTAAGAACCTTCCAACCGAAAAGCATATCAACGATATCTTCAGGTGAAGGCTGTTTGTCAGTTACAATTCGAAGAGACGGCTCTGTAATTACCGAGACATCACGATCCTGAAGCAGCATTCCTCCGCCAATGGCTTTGCAGACTATTGAAGATTTCAGCGGTATAATTTCACCGGTCTGCAGAACTCTCAGATTTTTCTTTTTGCGTAAGAGTTCCAATGCCGCCGGTTCATAATCGGGGGCAATCATTATCTCAAAGAATATTTTACTGAAAAACTCAGCGATCTCTTTGGTACAGGTTCTGTTGATTGCCACAATTCCGCCGAATGCGGATAGGCTGTCTGCATTAAAAGCCCTTTTTGTCACATCCAGAATATTTGTTCCTACTGCTGCACCGCAGGGATTTGCATGTTTTACTACCACACAGGCAGGTTCGTTAAATTCCCGGAGTGTTTCCAGTGTTCCAGAGGCATCGTTAATATTGTTATAGGAGAGCTGTTTTCCGTTCAGGATTTCCGCATCAAAAATGGATAGAGCCTCACGTTGTGAGGGCGGCAGAACTGATCTGTAGGCGGCCGCTTCCTGATGCGGGTTCTCGCCATAGCGCATACTGCTGAATTTTCTATAGGTTAAAGTAACCTCTTCCGGAAATTTCTCTTCAGTAAGGTATTGCTGGATAAGGGCATCGTACTGTGCTGTATGTCTGAATGCCGCCGCACAAAGCCGCATTCTTGTACTATAGCTGAGACCTCCGGATTCATTTAGTTCATTGAGAACACCCGCATACGCTGCTGGATTAGTTATGACACCAACCCATCCTGCATTTTTTGCTGCGGACCGTATCATTGTTGGTCCGCCTATATCAATATTTTCTATTGCGGTGTCGAGGTCGGTTTCAGGTTTGTTAATGGTATCTTCGAAGGGATAGAGATTGCAGACAACCAGATCAATCCATTGAATTTTATGAGCTGCGGCAATTTCAGCATGCTCATCACGTAATCCCAGTATGCCGCCATGAATGACAGGGTGCAGGGTTTTAACCCGGCCGTCCATCATTTCGGGAAATTCAGTCAGTTCTGAGACATCACGTACAGGAATCCCCCGGCCTAGCAGCACACGCGAAGTTCCGCCTGTGGATATAATTTCTACTCCCAGTTTGTGCAGCCCGGCGGCAAATTCTGCCAGCCCCTCTTTGTTGGATACTGAAATCAGTGCCCGTTTAATCATAATTGGTTTTTTATTCATAGAATCTTCCTTTTATGGTGTTTGAGCCAATTTCCAGTAAATTGGCTTCAGAAACTTCACAAATCTATGTTAGTGTTGAGAAATACCCATTCTGCTGAAAATCTTGTACAACATCAACAAGTGCCGAACCCTCAAGTGTCTGAACCCGTTTTTTTAGTGTTTCAGGCGTATCATTTTCATATACCGGACATTTTTTCTGCAGGATTACCGGTCCCGCATCAAGTTCCGGGGTTACCAGATGTACCGTACAGCCGGTCTCCTTTTTGTTTGCATTCAATACCGCAGTATGCACATCAGTATCCATGCCCCCTGAAAAATCCGGCAGAAGTGATGGGTGAACATTGACGACCCTATTTTTCCAATGCTCACAGAATTCAGGTGATAGAATACGCATATATCCAATCAAAAGCACCAGATCAACTCCATACTTCCTGAGCATTACACTTAGTTCCCGATCGTAGGCAATTCGGTCTTTTTTTTCTTTTTTCCCTTTCGGGCCGGTATATACCGGGATAAAATGTGATGGTATACCATACTGCAGGACCCGTTCAAGAATAAAGGCATGTGATCTGTCAGAGAGTACTACTGCAATTTCGGCCTGAAGAGAGCCCGTGTGAACGGCATCAATCAGAGACTGCAGGTCAGTCCCTTTTGTGGATCCAAGAATTCCCAGGCGGACCGGCCTGATGGTAGTTGCAGCAGTCATGAAAGTTTCCTGAGAAATTTCATATGACTTATCCGTTTCTCAAGAGATGGTGCCGTTCCTATATCTCTGCGGTGATATAGATTACCCTTAATAGCGGAGACCGCAGCCTCAGCTTTTTTTTCAGCCTCAGTAATTGTTTCACCTAATGCTACTACAGCGGCTGTCCGGGATCCTCCCGTAACCAGTGCACCATCTTTGACATCAACAGATCCCAGATAGAGTTCTGCGGAGCCGATAGCAGCAGCTTTTTCCGTATATAGAGGGGATCCTTTTAGTGCTGATTCAGGATAACCCCGGGGAACAGCATACTTACATACAGAGGCTTTTCTGCTGAAAACAGCCTCTGCTTTATCCAGTTCGCCGCGGGCCGCAGCGGTAAACAGCTCTGCAGCATCTGATTCAAGCAAAGTCAGGAGATTAAGGGACTCAGGATCTCCGAACCGGGCATTATACTCAATAATTTTTACACCCCTTGAGACTGCCATAAATCCGCCGTACAGAATT
>JADHUD010000085.1 GCA_016784705.1 Spirochaetia bacterium
CTATTCGAGGAATTTTATACGTATCAGCTTGATTCCACACAGTCTCTGACTGAGGTTCAACCCCGCCAACTGCACAAAAAACTGCTACAGCACCATCGAGAACTCTAAGTGAACGTTCAACTTCGGCGGTAAAATCAACATGACCTGGTGTATCTATTATATTAATCTGGAAATCTTTCCAAAAACAGGATGTAGCAGCAGAGGTGATTGTTATTCCTCTGTCTTGTTCCTGTTCCATCCAATCCATCGTTGCTTCACCATTATCTACTTCTCCGATTCTATGGCTTTTGCCTGTATAGAAAAGTATTCTTTCGGTTGTAGTAGTTTTACCAGCATCAATATGAGCCATAATGCCGATATTTCTTAAATTCTGCTTAGACATAAAGAATCCCCATGTTAATTTCAATCTGATTATTAATCAAACAACTTTAAGTTGTTATTTTAAAAATTAGTATATTCCGGCGCTGATATTATCATAGTTTTATCTATGGTTAAAGATGGTTAATGAGAGAAATCATACAAATACATATTTAAATTAGTTGTCGGCAATTAATTATGTGAAAATACACAATCTTAAATAAAGTGCTTGGAAAAAACATACAGAAATTAACATCTCAAACTCAGAATGAAATACGTTTTTTATAAATATTATAACCTTCAAATAATATGTTGACAAAAAGATACTGACTATGCTATGTTCGATTCGTTAATTAATTTTTTCAATATTTGGGTGATTAGCTCAGTTGGGAGAGCGCCTGCCTTACAAGCAGGATGTCGGCGGTTCGAGCCCGTCATTGCCCATTATAATTAAACAGTAATAGTTTGAAAGCCGGAAATGTTTTCCGGCTTTTTTGTTGTGCGCCGAGCGAAGCTGAAAAAGCAGATCTGCTGCAATTATCGGTTCAAAATAGCTATTGCTAAATGTGGCAATTTCAAAAATCGAAGATTTTTAGGAAATTGCCTTTTGAAGTTTTCTGAAAAATGTTTTAAGTTGTTATGTTAAAGTAATTACATGACTTCAGAAAACTTCACTAATAGGTAGCTCTTTCAAAAATAGGTATTTTTGAAAGAGCCTCAAATTAATTGTAATTGTATCCGGATGTGGTATTATAGTAATCATATAATGATAACCGGGAGAATTAAGATAATTGAGGGTTGGATTAACCTGGATTGAATACACGGTCAGCCTAATCTGGGTAGAGAGAAAATGAGTATAATAAAAAATATTGAATTATTAAGTAAATCTCTTGAAAAAACTGCAGAACAAGCGGGCAGAGACCCGGGTGAAATTACTCTGATGGCAGTTACTAAGAATCATGATAAAGAATCAGTAATTCAGGCTTCAATTGCTGGTATAACCTGTTTTGGTGAGAACAAAGTTCAGGAAGCACGAGAAAAGTACAATGAACTTCCTGAAGCTGACACCCTCCATTTAATTGGGCATCTGCAAAGTAATAAAGTTACAAAGGCAGTTGATTTTTTTAATTGGATTGATTCAGTTGATTCAATAAAATTGCTGCAGAAAATACATAATTCTGCAAAGAAATTAGATAAAATCATACAAATTCTTTTTGAGGTAAATGGTTCCGGAGAATCAGCAAAGTTTGGATTTACTTCCGAGGACGATCTGTTTTCAGCGATCGAGCTTTCACGCTGCCTGACTAACATACGTGTCAGAGGGTTAATGACAATGGGCCCATTGCGTAAAGATGGAAAAACAGATGAGAAATCTGTGCGAAAAGTATTTTCTTCGTTAAAAACAACGTTTGATAAAGCAAAAGCCAGTTTTCCAGATCTTCAAATTGATACACTTTCTATGGGAATGAGTGGTGACTGGGTTGCTGCAGTTGAAGAAGGGTCAACAGTTATAAGAGTTGGCACAGCAATTTTCGGAGTGAGGCAATACTAGTATGAAAGTCAGCATTATTGGCAGGAAAATATGTTTTATAGCTATTATTACTTCATTATTAACATACACTCTATATGCAGAACCGACAGCATCTGTGAATAACGAATTTGTATCATATGAACCCTATGAATATGAAGAGTTTCCGGCATGGATGCATAAAGCTCGCAGAGCTGAATCCCTTTTTATAGGGTCACTACCGCTAACTTACGGAGCTGTGACAATTGCAGCAAATTTGTTTTTTGTAAATACAGCTGATGTACTTTCACATGATGATTATTTTTTACGAATTGGTATTTCAGCTGCCCTATCTTTAGGTATTATTCTCATAGATTTTGTACTTGGTGAGTTGCATAATGAGCAGCAATAATCTTGAAGAGTATGAAACGTATACCTTTAAAGCAGAATTTACTGATAACAATTCTGTAACTAAACGAGTGGATCATTTTATTTCGGAACAAATGCCTGAATATACACGCAGCAGAATTGGTTCGGAAGAATCTCAATTACTTGTAAACGGGAAGGTTGTTAAAAAAAGCAAGAAAATCAAAAACGGAGATACAGTTACGTTTCACTGTAAAATAATACCGTCTACTGAAATTTTACCACAGCATATAAATTTACATTTTCTATATGAAGATCAGAATGTTATTGTATTGAATAAAGAACAGGGGATGGTAGTTCATCCTGCTGCAGGAAACTGGGATGGAACTGTTGCAAATGGGCTTGTATATTATGCCGGCAGTCTAGAGACCGGAAATGAAAAATACAGACCCGGAATAGTACACAGGCTTGATAAAGATACATCCGGAGTCATGATTACATCAAAAAATATAAGTGCACACGAATTTCTTTCCAGTCAATTTAAAAAAAGAAAAACAAAGAAAGTCTATATAGCAATTATCAAAGGTGTTCCCCTTACACTAAAAGGAAAAATTGAGAACAGAATTGTAAGAGATCCTGGAAACAGGAAAAAATTCTGCTGCACAGTAGATTCTGATAGAGGTAAACCGGCAAATACTGAATATGAAGTGTTACGAACCTTCACTCTGAAAACCGGTGTTTCTTACTCTCTTATTCGTTTAATACCCGGAACCGGCCGCACTCATCAGTTACGTGTACATATGAAAAGTATTGGTCATCCAATTTTAGGTGACCCGATTTACAGTAGAAAAGATACCCATACACTTCCTGTATCGCTCATGCTTCATGCATTATCACTATCAATTGTTATTCCAGGAGAAATTACTTACAGAAAATTTACAGCACCCTTACCTGAAAGATTTAAAAAAACAATTAATTATTTTATTCAGTCACAGATTCAGCAGTAATTTTGCATAAAAAAACGAAGTGTGTTTTTTTGGTTTTCTGTTATCTGCTCGTTAGAAGAAATTGTTACACAAGTTTCAGATCCGAATTAAACATTTTCTCAACAAATAATGTGGTAGGTGTTCCGTGTCCCGGGAAAATGAGGGTATTATCATTCAGCGGCAAAATTCTTTCCTGAATAGATCTGATCAGCAATGATCTTGAAAGTGATGATTTTGTTGACCCAATCCTTCCTGCCATAAGTACATCCCCGGTAAAAAGAGCGTCCTGAATTTTGTAAACAAGTGAATCAGAAGAGTGGCCGGGAATTAAATTTGCTGAAACCTGAATTCCAGAGAGATTAACTATGGATCCGTCTGATAGAGTTTTTACTTTATAGTCCATTATGAATGGGCTGTTTGCAAATATTTCTGAATCATATATTTTCATAAGTATACGAAGTCCTTCAGTATGAGAAGGATGGCGGTGTGTGAGAAGAATATGCCTAATATAAAAATTATTATCTTCAATCAATTTCAGAAGTTCAATATCCATATGACCTGGATCTATAAGAATAGCATCTCCACCGCCGGTATTGCCAATCAAGTAGGTATTTGAGAAGCCAACAACAGAAAAATGAAAAAATATTTTCACTGCTGGTCCTCCCTGGTAAATAGTGCTTCTTCAAAATTTGAGTATTTAAAACTCACCTCATGTCTTTCTGAAAGATAAAAATCTGTTTTCTTTAAGTTGCAATCTTTAAAAGATACATTGTTTAGTTTCGCACTGGAAAAATTAGTGAAATAAAGATCCGAATCATTAAAATTTAAATTCTCTGCATCTATACCGCTAAAATTGGAGTGCAGTATATCTGAACCGGAAAATGAACAGTTTTTAAAAACTGATCCTGCAAATACAGAGTATTTACTGGTAATCTCTTCAAAAGTACAATTAACGAATGTTGAAAACTCAAAAAAAGAGAGTTGAATAAAAGAGTTATTGAAATCAACGTTTTTAAAAGTAGCGTGTGAAAATTTACAGGCATACAATCTGCATTCTGATAGATCAAGATCATTAAATTCACCGTGAGTCAGGCAGAATGAGCCAAGCTTCTTTTCCTTTGTTAATGTCTTAACCAGCTGATGATGTAAATTTTCTTTGTCGGCAGCGTGCAAATAGCACGTTTCACAATTTGTAACTGAGAAATTATCGCATTTAACGTGATTGCATCTTATAAAATCAAACATATATACAAAGTAATTAAAAACATAAGGTTGTCAATACCTTTGAATGGATGTAAATTACAACTTGTATGGATCAAAAAACAGGAATAATAATAAAAGGTATCAATAATATTTATACAGTTCTTGCTGATAATAATGAAATTCTCTGCAGAATTAAGGGGAAAGTTCTCAAAGAGAATGAAAAGACCTATAATCCTCTTGCTCCAGGTGATAAAGTAATAATTACCTCCCAGGGTGCTTCAGATGGTTTGATAATAGATAGAGTTTTAAGAAAAAATGCTTTTATACGATGGAATATGAAAAAAAATTTGCCGCAGGTCCTCGCAGCAAATATTGACCAAGTTATATGTATTGTAACACCAGACAATCCTCCATTCAGGCCAAGGTTTATTGATAGAGTTATAGTTTGTGCCGGAAATATTCCAACAGTCATAATTATGAACAAAATTGATATTCCCATTTCAGAGGAGCATAACCGGCGCTTTAGACACTATCAGGAACTCGGGTTTACTATATTTACTGTTTCTGCGCAAACAGGTGAAGGGGTTGAGGCTCTAAAGTCATATTTTAAGGGTAAATCGGTTGTTGTAGTCGGACAATCCGGTGTTGGGAAATCTACTCTTATTAATAAGCTATTACCCTTTGAAGATCAGCGAACCGGTGGAATATCCAGTAAATACAACCGCGGTCGACATACAACAAATTTTGCTGTCATGCTTTCGCATGATGACATTACATTGATAGATACACCAGGAGTTAGAGAGCTGCAAGTATCTCTAATGGATCTGCATGAACTAGGCGGATATTTCCCGGAAATCTCAATCCGGCAGAATGCCTGTAGTTTTCAACCCTGTCTTCACCGAAATGAACCAGACTGCGCTGTTATTAATGCTGTATCTGATGGAGAAATTCTGCAAGACAGATATGAAAGTTATTTAAGAATATTAGACTCAATCGAGGAGCGGTTTGGTGTCTATTAAAAGCGTCTATTAAAAGCGTCTATTAAAGATGTCTAATATAGAGATGAGAGGAAATGACAAAGTGTTGAAAAAAATGTCTCAAAGAACACTTACCGATCTGGAATTTGATAAAATTATAAATGAACTCATCTCATTGACCAGATCACATGAGGGTAAGACACGGATTTTACAGAGAGAATTTATTATTGATGAGGACTTACTTCGTACACAACACCAGTATCTTACTGAAATAATTTCTATTCGTGCAGATAAAGGGAATTATCAAAGTCTGTATTTTCCTGAAATTCATACCAGTCTTCTAAAAGTTAAAATTGAAGGTTCCACACTTGATGGTCCTGAACTTTATGATATAGGAATTTATCTCAATTCTTCCTGTGCATTAAAAAATTATTTTTCTTCATCAGATAATTATTGTCCTGTTCAAACAGTAAAACTTCTTGAAAATTTACCTGATTTGCATAGGTTGGAGAATAATATACTTACTGATTTGGAGAATCCCGGTAAAGTTAAAGAAAATCACCCGCAATTACTTCCTTTTATCAAGGCCTTTGAACATGCAAGGAAAGAACGCGGCATTACAGCAGATCAATATATAAAAAATCCCCAAGCAAGAATGCAGGGTGAACAGGCTGTTTTTAGAGATGGGAGGATTGTTCTTCCTTTAAAAAGTAGTGAAAAAAACTCTTTACGCGGAGTTCTGCATGGAACATCAGGTTCCGGTGCAACACTATTTATTGAACCCTATGATTTGGTTGAAAAGAATAATAAAGTTGCCATTGCAGAACAGCAGATTTTTATTGAGATTCAAAAAATATACCGTGAATTAACTGAAAAAGTGCGAGCTGCTCTTTTAGATCTTCTCATGGTTAAGGATATAATAGGCGAAATGGATATGTATTTGGCAAAAGCAGATTATGCAGAGAAATATCAGTGCACTAAAGCCAATTTTACAGATCAGGGGCTTGTCTTGAAAAGCGCGCGTCATCCGCTCCTTCATAAAAAAGCTGTTCCTATTGATGTGGTCTTAGACTCCGACATTAAAGCAATGATTATGTCAGGCCCAAATGCCGGTGGGAAAACAGTTACGCTAAAAACCATTGGTCTGCTGATTCTTATGAACCAATTTGGAATGTATATTCCAGCAGGAGAAGGGTGTGAACTACCTATATTTCATCAGATTTATACAGATATTGGTGATGAACAATCTATAGAAGATGATCTATCAACATTTTCAGGCCATATGAAACACATAAGTGAAATACTTCATGAGGTAACAGATTTTCCGAAATCACTGCTGATTTTTGATGAACTGGGTTCTGGAACAGATCCAATCGAAGGTTCAGCTCTTGCAAGATCAATACTGGAATATTCTGCTGAGAAAGCCAAGATTACTCTGATTACCAGTCATCATTCCGTATTAAAACAGTATGCTTATGCGGCTAAGCATATTATAAATGCTTCTATGGAATTTGACGAAAGGAATAATATACCTACTTACCGTGTTATTTCGGGATTGCCCGGTGAAAGTTATGCAATTGAAACAGCTGAACGAATGCAGATGCCGAAGATTATAACTCGTACAGCTAAGTCTTATTTAACTGATGAAACGGTTAAAATCAGTTCAATAATAAAAGGACTTGAAGAACAAAAACGTAATCAGGAAAGTGTACTTCAGGAGATTCTTGGTAAAAAGAAAAGTTTACAGGAAAAAATAAGAAATTATGATCTGAAAATGCTTCAGTTTAAACAAATGGAATATATTCGTAAAAATTCCGAATTATCCGATTTAAGTAAATTTGCAGTTTCCACGAAGAAAATGCTTGAAAATCTTGTAAGGGAATTAAAGGAAGGTGAACTGACCCGTGAAAAAACAAAAAGAGTCAAAGCCTTTATCCAAGAAATTGATCAGAAAATTGAATCAGAAAAAACTGAACTTGAAAATGAAAAGGAGTCACTTGAAACAGTTGGAAAAACTGTTTTTGAAAAGGGTATGGCAGTTCGGGTTGGAGCAGCACATAAAGAGGGTGAAATTCTACGCCGGGAACGGAAAGGGTATTGGGTTGTACTTGTTGATTCTATGAAGATAACACTTCCGGAGAGTGAGATATCGCCTGTATCCGTGCAGAGCAAAGGAGAAAAAAACAGCAAACCCGGTCATAAATTCTCCCTGGGTTTTTTTTCTTCCTCAAAGCCGGTCTATTGTCTTGATGTGCGTGGAAATACTTTGCAGGAAGCCATAAATTTTTTACAAAAGCAAATAGATAGCGCTCTCATGCATAATATGCTGCAGTTTTCAGTAATTCACGGGAAAGGTGACGGAATACTTCAGAGAGGAATTCATGACTATCTGAAAGTGCAGACAGTTATAGATCATTTTGAATTTGCGCTTCCGGATGATGGTGGATATGGGAAAACAATCATATATTTAAAATGATGTACTAACTAAGCCTTGTATAAAGACTTAATTTTATAGTAAAAAGGTATGGCTATTATTTTGACAATATCATGAGGAAACGCATGGAAGTAAAATTACAGGAATTGATTGACTCTATAAAAAAAGAAGGGGTTGAATCGGCTGAACAGGAGGCTGATTTAATTATTAAAGCTGCGGATGATAAAGCTGATTCTATCATTTCAGATGCTCGTAAGAAAGCTGCCAGGATGATTAGTGAAGCGGAAAAAAAGTCTGAGATGAAAGAACAGAGTAGTATTTCTTCTATAGTACAGGCTTCAAGAGATCTTCTTCTGTCACTGGAAAAAAATATCACTTCAATTTTAACAATGCTTCTGCAGGAAAGATTGGAAAAAGAGCTGAAGAAAAACGATGTTCTTGCCGATTTAGTAAAAATATTATTAACCTCCGATTTGGCGTCTGGGAATAATGAAATCATTCAGTTACCTGAAGAGAGCCTTAAGAGTGTACAGAACATTCTTTTAGCTGATATTGGTGAGAAACTTAGAAAAGGTTATGAACTCAAACCGGTAAAGAATCTTTCAAGCGGATTCAGATTTGCTGAAAAAGACGGAAATGGTTATTTTAATGTGACACCGGAAGTTCTGGCCGACATGCTTGGAAAGTTTCTTAATCCCGAACTGAAGGCACTATTAATACAAGCAGCAGGAGAAGGAGAATAGCTTTGTCTGGCTATTATTATTTTGCAGCATCATTACCTATGCTGAAGAAAGATGCGGAATCACCTTTTTCATCTAAAGAGTTCATCTTATTATGCAGTTCCCAGATCTCGGAAAAGGATTTGACTATTCTTCAGGAAGCGGTTATTGATGGATCCGGGAATACTGAACTGCACAAAGTAATTGAATTATGGAATAATTTTGTTTCTGCTCTGCATATTGATATAGCTGCTTCAAGAGCTGAGAAAATGGGAATTGATTCTGACGAGTATTCTGTTACATTCAGGCAAGTACCCGTTACGGCAGATATTGTTAAACAATTGATGCAGGCATCAAATCCATTGGAAGCTGAAAATATATTGTTTGCTGTGAAATGGAATTTTATTGAGGAGCTCTGTACTAATCATTTTTTTGATATGGTAA
>JADHUD010000086.1 GCA_016784705.1 Spirochaetia bacterium
ACCAAGCCTTACATTAACGTTTTTCTTATCAGTATATTTTCAACAAATTTTCCGTACCGGAATATGTAATATCTTCCCTAGTTTTGCCAGTTCTCCGGCTAACAATCCGACACCAATTGCACAATGGTGAGAAGGTCCCGCCTTAGACCATTCTTCAATGAATTCTGCTGCAGAAATTGAAAAACGGTAGCGGCTGTTTGTATTACCAATATTGAGAACTGGTCCGGGTACGCTCTCACCTTCGGCTACGAGCAGAAACAATCCGTCCGTTCCATCGACAACTGATAAAATGGTTACCGGTCCGTGTTTTACGCTCATTTGAATTGACAAACCTTTTCCTGGCTTACCATGGTATACGGGAAGGGGAACCAATTTTACTTTACCCTCTGCTATAGCAAAATGGGCAGGACCGTCATGACCAAGCATAACAATATCATCTGTAAAATCGATCGCATAGAATTCAGAAAAGGATCCGCCGGCTTCCAAACTGTCTAATATTTTCATAGCCTGCACATTTTTTATTTCATACTCTCCTGCTACCGGTATATTCCTGCCCGTCAACAGTGTATTTCCGGCAATAACCGATGTGATAATATTTTCATGTTCTGATTTATCTGTTCCTTCGTAATAGTATGCCAAAGAACCCAATTTATGTCTCTCAACAAGTTTATCCAGCGCAGCAGATGTTTTTGCCGCCCTTGCTAACTCGGCAGGCTCACATTTCTGGGCGATGAGAAACATTTCGTTAAACTCAGCAATTTTTGCATCAATTTCCTTCCGGGTTACCTTTTGCCGTATTTTATTCAGCTCATCAATCTCAATTATCTCGACATGCCCGCCGAAAACAGCAAGCTGCTGCGTTATATCGGTATATACATCAAGCATGCCGCCGTAATAATGCCCCATCAATCCAAGACGGTTTGTCTGCATAATCCGTGCTGCACGAGCTGCTTTAATCCACTCCTTTATTTCACGGCGAACTTTTGTATCCCCCAGATACCCGGTAAGCAAATGAAAATCAATTCCGGCACGGTTCAGCACATTAGCTATTTCCGGAACTGAACAGGCCTGACAATTTGCCAGCCATTCTCCGGTCATTTCTCCACGATCTTTCATTGCATTAAAAGATTCATAATCTATTGATGCTTCCGGTTGAACATTCAAAACCACAACAGGGACACCTATACCACGAACCACTGGAAGGACGGTAGAGGATAATGCATAGGTGGAAATATACAAAAATATAATATCAACCTGTTCTTTTCTGAATAATGTACCAACAACTGCAGCACGCTCAGGATTATCTATCAGTCCGACATTTACCAGCTGCACAGCCCCAGCTTCGGAGATTAAACCAGATACAACACTGAGATACCCTTCAAGGCGCTCTTTCAGACCAGCGAACTGAGGCCAATATGTATCTAATCCGATTCCAAACAATCCAATTCGGATATTTACACTGCTATTTATCTCTTTCGGTATTCTCATGTTCATCATGATAATACTTATTATTTCAGAAATAAATAGACAAAACTTGTAATATGATATACTTTTTTATCTATGCAGAATACTAAGCAGTCTTTTGCCCGGTACCTTCCTGTGAATGAACAAGCTCTCTTATGGGAACTCTACTGTAAGGATGCCGGTTTTACCCATATCAAACCCGGCGGCGACTATCCGCCGCATTCAGTGGCTCATCCCAAAAACTATGCTGACAATGTAACAAGCGGCCGTATACTACGGGAATACCAGGTTATCTATATCACTTCCGGAAGCGGCTGGTATAAAAACAGCATCATCGGAAAACAGGAAATCAAAGCCGGGGATGTGATTATTCTGTTCCCTGGAACGCTTCACTCCTACAGTCCTCACAAGGAGACCGGGTGGCAGGAGTATTGGGTTGGCTTTAATGGTAAACATGCTCAGCGCCTGCAGAACAAAGGTATTTTTTCCCCTTCAAGACCTGTATATCACATTGGTCTGGATGCTTCTCTCACGGCCAATTTTGAGCAGATAATTCAACTCTGCCGTCAGCAGGAACCCGGTTTTCAGGTAATTCTCGGGGTTCTGATTCTGCAGATTCTTGCACATATCCATGTTTTTGAAAACAATCCGAGACCCCATCACATGGATCAGGATCTGGTAGCAAAAGTAAGGGGAATTATGGAATACCATTTGGAAGATGGTATTGATACAGAAGCTGTCGCAAAAGATCTTAATATTAACTACCAGCATTTGCTGAAACTCTTTAAAAAGCAGACTGGGTTGACACCGTATCAGTACTTTCTCCAATTACGTATTGCCCGGGCTCAGGATCTTCTGAGTCATACAGATCTTTCTATTAAAGAAGTAGCCGCATACCTTAAATTTGATAATCAGTACTACTTTTCCCGCATTTTCAAGAAGAAAACAGGTATAACTCCTTCTGCCTGGAAAGCGGAAGCGTAATAGAGTAATAATCCGAAGACAGGCTTGGGGACAGCAATAACAGGATAGTAAAAAATGTCTTGCTCATTGAGAAATCATGCATGCTCTACATGATTTCATGCAGTAACATCAGTCTTTTTACAATGGAGCTAATTTCAAAATTAAACCATTTTGAAATTTCCTCTATGAGATATCAATTACTTTTTGGATATTATCTCTACTTTTCAGAAATTTTCTAAACATCTCTCCGGTTAATTCGAGAGATGCGGTATTCCGGTTTGGGTGAAATGATACGATGTCGGCTTCCCAAACATCCCGGTCTACTAATACATGTACGCTGTGTGCTGTGTCATTAATCAACCCGAAAGGTGAAACGGCGCCTGGGGTCAGGCAAAGAAACTCATCAAGTTTCCTTGCATTTGCAAAACTGATACTTTTTTCTCCGACGATTGCGGCGATCTGCTTCAAGTCTGCACGCTTAAATGCTGGAAGAATACAAAGGTAGTATGCTCTCTTTTTTTCATTTCTTAAAAACAAATTCTTACATGGTAGTCCAGGAATATGACTGCAATATTTTTCGGCTTCTACACAAGTAAATACTGCAGGATGTTCGTGGAGAATATAGTCAATGTGATGGTCTTTCAGATACGATTCAACTGAATGCATATTACTTTCCTGTTCTCACAGTCCAAATCTAATTGCCAGGCTTGACCGGTGTAATGTAATTTTATAATTTAGTGATTCATCCTATCATATAGAGGATAAATTCGGCAAGAAAGGCTGTTCCAGGTTATATATGAAACAACAGGATAATTGCAGCTAGTACTGTCCCAATATCTCTCCACCCCGCCCCTCAGCAAAAAACTTTTTTGTTAAAGATCACTTGAATATAATGTTACCATGTGGTAACATGACGTTAGTTTATAAAGAGAGGTAGTTTGTGGAGAAAAACCGAAAAGCAACAGAGAATCTTCTTCTTGATACAGTAGGAAAAATTGTTGAAGGAAACGGTTTTTCGGCAATTGGTGTAAATGCAGTTGCCGAACAGGCCGGGGTTTCGAAAATACTGATTTACCGGTATTTTGGCGGTCTTCAGGGATTAATTGGTGCATGGGTTCTAAAAAATAATTATTGGGTAGAGGATACTAAAGATTGGGAAGAAGATCTGGCTCTGGTACCATCAGAAGTTTCTGCTATCCGTAATGCCATGAAAGAGATGTTCCGGGCTCAATGGTCCAGTCTGAAGGCTGAGCCTCTACGGCGTGAACTTTTACGATGGTTTATTGCAGAGGAGAACCCTGTGAGCCGAAAGGCTTTGGAGCAGATTGAAACGAGAGGCAGGGAAATAAGTCTCTCATTTCTGGAACGAATTGAAACCACCGAAGATATTGATGCGGTAAATGCACTACTCATTGGTGGAAGCTATTACCTCTCACTGATCGCAGATAGGGTGGATGTATTTAATGGAATACCCCTAAGCGATCCCCGAGGTCAAGAACGGTTATATGCGGCCATGGATAGTATTCTGGATCGAATACCTTATACAATAAAGGAGGAAAAAGATGAAAATTAAAAGATTTTGTATCGTATCAATTATACTGCTATTGATTATTGGGGTACTTCCACTAGGTGCCCAGAGCTCTGATTTAGCAGTATTTATAGAACCCGGAGATAATTACACTCACTGGAAATGGTTTGGTATTTTTCCCAGGAAACTAACACCCCAAATTGCAGTTTGGATAGAGAATGATGATGAGAGAATAGTACAAACACTCATGGTTTCCAGGCGCGAAGGTGAGGATAGTTGGATTGGAGCAAAAGAAGGTCGTCCAGAAGCGCTGCCTGTTTTTTCGCATAAGACCAAAAACGCCGAACTAGATGATGTTACTTCCGCTACCCCTAAGGGGAAAGAGGGTTTTTCAGTGGTTTCTGGGGAGACACTTCCAAAAGGAAAGTATTTTATTTTTGCTGAAGTAAACGCTTCTTTCGATTACAACTCCGCATATCCCGAAGTTGAGGGGGATGTGAATGGTCAACCTTCGTTAATTTACCGGGCAGAGTTGGATCTGGGACAGGAAATAGAAGATATTACCCTAATCCCCATCGGAACTGGGGCGGTAAAAGGTGAAACTGGAGATATTTTCCCGGGAGTTGATGGGCTGACCACAGCTTTGTCAATTCTTTCCACTCTTACGGTTAGAAGGAATTTCTAACATAGGTATCTCAAGAATGCAGCTCGGCGGGGAGAGTAGGGTGGTGAATTTTGTGTGAGTAATGGGATGTGAAGTGAACCGGTTCATAATACAAATAAATACACCAGTAGTTGGTATCAAGGCATTGGAAGAAAGTTCAAAACTTATCTTGAAGCTTGTTTTGATGTCTGCATATAATAGTGTATAATCATCTGTAGAGGAAATTTCAAAATGATTTTATTTTGAAATTGGCTCTGTAACCTTAAATTTTTGTTTATAGGAATAGGAGTCAGCAATAACCAATGAATGCAGAATTGAGAGCCGGGAGTTCACTACGTGATATTTCACCCCGGAAAGGGGTTTCTCTTGGCGGATACCCGCACCATCCCCGTCCAAACACAGGAGTTCATGATCGCTTGTATGCATCCTGTCTCTATGTATCTGACGGACAGACCCAACTGGCCATCGTAACCCTGGATATAATCGCTCTATCAAAATCAAATGTGCAGAAAATTCGCGAACGTGTGTACAAGGCCTCCGGCATACCGGAAAAAAATATCATGATCAGCTGTTCCCACTCTCACTCGGCCCCCAGGGGCTCTCAAAATATGACTATGGATGTCTTTGAATCGGGAGCTGACCTGGATAAAACTTACGTTGCCAAGGTTATCAATGCAGCTGCTGAGATAATTTCTGAGGCTGCTTCCAAAGCAGTCCCGGCTGAACTGGGAATCGAGAAAGGCTTCTGCGGCAGGGAACAAGGTGTTGGAGGAAACCGGCGTGATCCCCTGGGACCGGCAGATCCGGAAGTGTGGGTGATAGGAGTGAAGGATCTTAATGATAACCTGCTGGCAATACTGGTAA
Organism: Spirochaetia bacterium; assembly: GCA_016784705.1. Taxonomy (GTDB): domain Bacteria; phylum Spirochaetota; class Spirochaetia; order JABMQR01; family JABMQR01; genus JABMQR01. The sequence goes on from JADHUD010000086.1 coordinate 5,484, forward strand.
AATATGCACTTCATCCAACTTTTCTTCACTCCGATAACTTTCAGGCTTCTGCGGATTATCCGGGATATATTCGAAAATACATCAATGAGAACTATCCAGAGGCGGTTTTCCTGTTTGCCCAGGGGACATCCGGGAATCAGAGTCCCCGCTATTTCCGTTCCGGAAAAACTTTTGCTGAAGCTGAACGTGCCGGGACCGCAATAGGAATGGAAACCGAGCAGATCATTAAGCGGATGAATTTTTCACGGGATATTTACCTGCAGGCACTGTCACGGGAAATCAATTTGGATTTAAGAAAATTCCCTCCTAAAGAGTACGCAAAAGCCAGGGTTGAAGAGACCCGCAAAGCATGGCACACCCTTCGCGATTCCGGTGCTTCTGAACCTGACGTCTGGAATGCAGAACTGCAGTTTCTGGGAGCTGAAGACACCCTGAGTATGCTTATGCTGTATGAAAAAGGAGAGCTTGCTGCCTTGTATGAGAATTCTCCCATGGAGGTGCAGGTGCTTTGCATAGGAGATGCCAGGATTGTCGGGTTGCCTGGCGAGATTTTTGTCGAGTACGGAATCACCATCCAGTACAGATCACCTTTTCCGAAAACCTTTGTAATAGAATTGGCAAATGGATCACTTCCGGGATATGCAGCTACCGAGCAGGCATACGCTGTAGGGGGATATGAAACCGGAGCCTCTATGCTTACCGGGAAAAGCGGGCTTCAGCTTGTTGAAACAGCAGTCGATCTGCTGTTTGCGTCAGATTTGAAAAAGGCATCAGATTTGAAAAAGGGATCAGACCCCCTTTCCCAAAAAAAACTTTCCAACTAAAAAAACCCTTTCCAACTTGGAGTTAACATGAAAAGATATATATTCAGTATCCTTGTATTGCTCATCATACTTACCGGGTGTGCCAAAAAGACCGAATCATCCGGAGCCATACGAATCGGCATAATGCCTGACGCCGGGGCTCTGCCTCTGCTGCTTATGGATACTGTTGAAGTGATACCGTTTCTCAGTGCAAAGGAGCGGGATACTGCAATGCAGCTTGGTGAAATTGATGGAATGATGACGGATATGGTCTCAGTTCTGGCTCACAATCAGAAAGATATACCGATGAAAGTTCTCACACTTACCGAAAGCAGATTTATGATCGTAGGAACCCCTGAATTTACCGAAGATCAGACCTGGACAATCGGAATCTCTGACAACACCGTAATCGAATACATGGTAGATCAGCTTGCAGACGGGATTGTCCTTGATAAAGTAGCAATACCACAGGTTCCTGTTCGTATGGAGATGCTTGGAAGCGGGAAAATTCCCCTGGCCTGTCTCACCGATGCTATGGCGTGGCCGCTGCTGAGCCGGGGCTTTCAAATTATACGCGATCAGCAGGGAAGCAATCTTGAACCGGCTATTCTGGCCTTTTCCAGCCTGTTTCTGGACAAATCGGAAAAAAGAATTGAAACCTTTGCTGACGATTGGAATAGAATTGCTGCAGAAATTAATAAAGATCCAGATTCATACAGAGAGCTTCTGATTGAAAAAGTTCGTCTTCCTGATATTGAAGGGTTTCCCTATCCTCTCCCATATTTCAGATCCATAACGCTGCCCACTGAAGCACAGGTAAATTCTGTAATTACCTGGTTCACCGGTAAATATGGACTCGATAAGCCTGTCAGCTATCAGGATTTGATGATTCAATAAGTTTAATCTGAAAAAAAGATGATTTCCCCCGCACACTGTGGACGTCTCATCTTCACTTAGCTATAATTCCGCTATGGCATATAAAAATTTACAGGACTTTATTTCTGACCTGGAAAAGAATAATGAACTCATCCGCATCTCAGCGGAAGTGGATTCCAACCTTGAAATAACAGAAATAACCGATAGAATCAGCAAAGAGCTAGGCCCGGCCCTGCTTTTTGAGAATGTGAAAGGATCAGAATATCCAGTTCTTATAAATGCATTCGGCAGTTATAAACGAATGGCAATGGCATTAGGTGCGGAATCGATTGATGCAAAAGCCGCCGAAATGGAAGATCTTATTGATTGGGGATTTTCCCAGATGCGTAAACTTGATGTACTCAGCTTCTTTCCCAAAATGAAATGGGCACGCCTGTTTCTTCCCCATAAAGTAAATAACGCTCCCTGTCAGCAGGTTGTCGACCATGACCCTGACCTTAGGAAACTGCCGGTTCTCACCTGCTGGCCTGGGGACGGAGGCCCATTTTTCACCCTGCCGATGGTAATTACCAAAGATCCCGAATCGGGAGCCCAGAACATGGGAATGTACCGAATGCAGGTATTTGATAAAAATTCAACCGGAATGCACTGGCATCTTCATAAAGACGGCGCCCATTTTTATCAGAAATATAAAGAAAGGGGAGAACAAATGCCCGTATCTGTTGCGCTGGGCGGAGATCCGGCAGTAACCTATTCTGCAACAGCACCCCTTCCTGAAGGCATATCAGAACTCTTTTTTGCTGGATATCTACGTGGAAAACCCGTGGAGACGGTTAAATGCATAACCAACGATCTTGAAGTACCGGCGCAGGCCGAGTTTATTATTGAAGGTTACGTTGATCCCTCAGAACCTCTTAGAAAAGAGGGCCCATTTGGTGACCATACCGGCTACTATTCACTGACCGGAGATTACCCCGTATTCCATGTAACCTGCATCACCCACCGGAAAAACCCCATTTACCCTGCCACGATAGTCGGGCAGCCGCCCATGGAAGATTGTTATATGGCAAAAGCTACCGAGCGGCTCTTTCTCCCGCTGCTGAAGAAGTTGGTCCCTGAAATTGTGGATCTCAATTTTCCTCTTGAGGGAGTTTTTCACAACTGTGCCATAATATCGATCCGGAAACGGTATGCCGGACAAGTCCATAAAGTCCTCAATGCTCTCTGGGGTTTGGGTCAGATGATGTATACCAAGATGATCATTGTTCTGGATCATGATGTGGATATCCAGAATATCAGCGTGGTTATGTGGAAGGTGTTCAATAATATCGATGCTTCACGCGATCTGATATTGAGCGAAGGACCTCTTGATGTACTGGACCATGCCTCCCCACGTCCCCGTTTCGGGACAAGAATCGGAATAGATGCCACCAGAAAGGGTATATTTGATGGACATGAACGTGAATGGCCTGAAGATATTACCATGAGTCACGATATGATTGAGCAGGTAACCCGGCGCTGGAAGGAGTTCGGACTTGATTGAGCAGTGGACACCCCGCCGAAACAGCATTACAAACTTCATCACCAGGGGGAAAGGAATAAGCAGAGCTGTCATGATGGAGCATACCCTTTTCTCCCTGCCGCTTGCCGTCTGTGCGTTCATGCTGGAGAGTAAAGGCCGGCCGGCCGGCATGAAAGTTCTTTGGATTCTTGCTGCTGTTTTCGGTGCCCGAAATGCTGCCAATGCCCTGAATCGACTGATTGACCAGAAAAT
>JADHUD010000087.1 GCA_016784705.1 Spirochaetia bacterium
ATCTGCTCCAGAACAACAATTGAACTGTCAACCACCATCCCCAAAGCAACAACAATTCCAGCCATACTCAAGACATTCATTGTTTGACCGGACAGATACATTCCAATGAAAGTAAATACTATACTGAGAGGAACCGAGACTGCTATAATGAGGGTTGCACGTATATTTCCAAGGAAAATGAGAATTACCAGCACGGCCATGCCGACACCCAGAAGTCCTGAACGTATGACCGTATCAAGTGAAGTCTTTACCATGCCGCTGTCATCCTGCAGGATATCAAATCCGACAACACCATCATAGGCTTCCTCAACCTCGGCCAATACACGGTAAATGGATTGGGCAATATCCAGTGTATTACCATCCTCACGTTTCATGACATCCACCAGAATAACACTTCTTCCGTTTGAATCTATATATATTTCCGGTTCCGGGTACTCGATACCTATATCTGCAATATCCTTCAAGTAAATAGGCGTTACTCCGGTATTGCCGACAATGAGCTCCTCAATCTCCTGTAAAGATGAATATCTGCCCTCCACCTTCATGAAGAGTTCTTCACTTCTGAACTCTGTAACACCGGCAGGCATGGTGATATTGGTATAATTCAGCAGGGTAAAAAGATCCAATACTGAGACACCCCGGGTATTCAGATCATCAATTCTCAGTTTGATGGAGACTCTCCGGGATCTTCCGCCGTACCCCTTCACTGTTGCAACACCCGGTATTCTGGTAAGTTGGGGGATTACCTCATCCTGAACCAGCCGGTTTGTCCGTTCAGCATCATTTCCTGAATGCACTGCAAAGGAGAAAATCGGCATCATTTCAACGCCTGCCACGAGAGCTATGGGGTCACCTTCCAGGTCGTCCGGAAGTTTTCGTCTGACAAGTGTTACATTTGCCCGAACTTCAGAGAGCATATCATACGGTTCAATCCCATCGTTGAATTCCAGTGTGATCATACTGATAGACTCTCCACTGGTAGATGACATCTTCTTCAATTCGGGAAGTGTCGAGAACTGATCTTCCAAAGGGTCTGTCACCTGCTCCTCAATATCCTCAGGGCCTACACCGGGGTAGAATGTTATAACTGAAATTGAGGGAAGGGATATGTTCGGCAGAAATTCCCTGTTCATGCTCATAATTGCCAGAACACCAAAAATTGAGAGTGCGGCAGTAATAATCAGGACAATAGCGGGGTGTCGGATAGCATTATGGGATAACTTCATGTAGTTCTCCCGGATTATTGTCATCAGATTCGGTGCCGGATTCACGTTCAGTGGTTACATTCTGCAAGTCTCTGGATTTCGTCACGGGAGCTGCATAGGACACCTTTTGCCCCTCCAGAAGTACATGGTGCCCATCAATAATAAAGAGGCGGTCACTGAATTCATCAGGAATGGAAAAGAAAGAATCTGAGGAGAGTTCGGGATAGAATTCCATTGCCTGAGCTGTTCCTGTGTTATCATCAATATACCAGAGACTGTTTCCTGCCGTCAGTGCTTTGTAAGGCAGACCAAGCACATCCCTGTACGCATTGATAATAATTTCCACCTCAACATACATTCCGGGTCTGAGTTTTTCAACAGCGCCCCGCAACGAGCACTTTACTGAAAAACTTTTTGAATCAGCAGAAATATAGGGGGATATACTCTCTATTACTCCTGAGATAACCTCCCTGTTAGAGGTGTCTTCGAGCATATCCGGCCGCTTTATGCCTATCTCCATAGATTTCCCGCGTGATAAAAAGAGGTCATAATATTTTTCCGGAACTCTCACGGTTACTATAAGGTCATTAAAATCCCCAAGGGTCACCAGCGGGACCTGCGGAGAGGTTAAACTTCCGGCAGAAGTATGAACAGTCATTACCGTACCGCTGATAGGAGAAGTTACCGCAGCATAATCATATTGTATTTTTGCCAGTTCATATTGGGAAGAGTAGAGATCGTACTGGCTTTTAGCTTCATCATAGCTCTGTTTTGTCGCTGCCTTTGCATTGTAGAGTTGTTCAACACGTTTAAAACTTGATTGAGCTGCAATAAAAGCTGCTTCCGCCTGTGCCATCTGCAGCTCAAGCGGGGCGGTATCCAATAATGCTACAAGTTCCCCTTCGGTGACAACATCTCCAGCTTCAACATAGAGTTCCTCTAAAATACCAGAGACCCGCGGGAGTACAGTGACCATTGTATCTGTCTCAATATACCCTGTCAGGGCTACAGAGTGGATAATATCATCATATTCAGGATACATTACTATAACTGCAGGTTTTGGGCGGATTACTATTTCAGGAGGTGCATTTATCAGTCTCAGTACAATAGTACCGACAAACCACAGCACAGCCGCCAGTAAAATATATTTGAGAATAGATAATATTTTCAATTTTCTGCGAATATGCATACCGAAGACTACTCCTCTTATATATATGATACTGTATTGATTCCGGTAAATGCAGATACCATATGCAACCTTTAGGCAGACTGTCAGCACTGTTCCTTAGTGACAACTGTCATATATCCTGTTGAAAAATTCTGTGGTATAGTTACGGTATGAAGCAATTTTTCGGATTTGAAATGCCTCTTGAACCAGGGCTCCTCAAAATTTTCCGTCTTTTCTGTGCGCTGGTCAGTGTGGCTTTTCTCCTGCTCTCTCTAAACCCTTCTACAGGAACCCTGCGCGGACTGAACAATTTCTCCGAGTCCGGATACTATCTGACTGCAAGTTATGTTCTGGCTTTTACGTACCTGTCGATTCCGCTTCTCCGCAGGAAATTGGGTATTTTCTACCTTCCCCTTGTACTTGCTTTTGTTTCATATGTACCTATTGGTCTGCTGAATTGGCTGCCGTTATTTGTACCTGATATACAAACAACTGCCGCTGTCATAAATTCATGGTCTATAACCGCTCTGCTTCTCTTTCCTCTTATTATCCTTGCCTGGCAATATGAATTTCGGGTTATTCTTATCTTCTTTGGAGTATTAGGCCTGCTGGACCCATTAATTATCATTCTCAGTACCGGTATCTATACTAGTGCATTTTTTGAGACCCTTTTCTCCTCTTTTGTACGAATGGCTGTTTTTATTGCCGTCGGGTTTGTTATTACAGAGCTTAAAAGCAATCAGAAGCTTAAACAGGATGAGCTTGAAAAAGCTAATGTCAGATTAACAAAACAGGCTGAAATGATTGATTCACTCTCTGCTTTACGCGAGAGAACCAGAATATCACGGGAACTGCACGATGTTCTGGCTCACACGCTCAGCGGTCTTGCAGTACAGCTTGAAGCAATGAAAACGGTTCTTCCTGAAGAAAACACCGAATTTATGATGATGCTGGATCACTCCCTGGAAAATACAAGAAGCGGTCTTGCAGAAACGAGGAGTATTTTAAAAGATCTGCGCTCTCTACCGCAGGATGGGGATGAATTACTACAGGCAATAAATATATTGATTCATGAATTTTCTAGGAATAATGATATACCTGTGCATATTCACAGGTTTGAAGATTCTCCCGGTCTGCCAGCTGAATTGCTGCAGGTAATACATCGTATTATTCAGGAATCACTGGAAAACACCAGAAAACATGCAGGAGCAGCTCAGATAGAGCTCTCTTTATACACGGCTGATGAATCTGGTCAGAAAACCGTATTGTTAAATTACGGAGATAACGGGAAAGGTTTTCAACCCGACCTTATCGATGAATCAGAACATTTCGGACTCCGCGGCATCAGGGAACGTGTACAATCAGCCAGGGGTTCCTGTACGATAACCAGCAGTCCCGGGAAAGGGATGGAAATCCGCTGCAGTTTCCCTTTTTCTCCTACAGGCAACCCCGACACCCAGACTTCTCCGGCCTCCGGTCAGCACCAGAGGAGGAGTACTAATGATTAAGGTAATAATTTGTGATGATCAGGATATAGTCCGTGAAGGTCTTTGCACAATTCTTACCAGTGATACGGGAATTCAGGTGCTGAAAACAGTCTCAAACGGACAGGAGCTTATGGAAGTTCTGGAAGAGCAGGCAAAATCGGAGAATGGAGGATCTCTGCCGGATCTTATTCTTATGGATTTGAAAATGCCGGTTATGAACGGTATTCAGGCTACACGCCGTATCCACTCATCCTTTCCCGCTATAAAAGTGCTGGTTCTTACAACGTATGATGATGATGAATGGATTATAGATGCGCTGCGCGCTGGAGCATCAGGCTACCTTCTTAAAGATACTCCGAAATCAGGACTTACGGATGCAGTCAAAGGTACCGTTTTAGGCAATACGTATGTAGATCCCTCAATCGCCGGCAGACTTCTTGCATTTATTACCGATGCTTCCCAACTGCCGAAAAACCGTGTTGAAAACGACTACTCTGATCGGGAACGATCAATTCTCAAGCTTATTGCCAAGGGATATTCCAACGCTGAGATTGGAAGTGAACTTTTTCTCTCCACAGGAACCGTGAGAAATTATTCCAGTACAATTTTCGTAAAACTCGGGGTCTCCGACCGTACTCAGGCAGCTATTGCTGCACTAAGACTGGGAGTTATCAGAATCGAGGAAGTGTAAGAGGCTATAGGGGTCGGTCGCATACTCTTCTGATGCTTCCCGGGCTCTTTCAGGTAAATCTGATACATTGCATTGATCTTCCCTGAAATTTACTCTGGATGTTACTCTGGATGTTACTCTGGATGAATTCAAACCAAAGACTTCACAAACCCGACTGCCCGTAAGCTCCCGTACTCTCTCGCGGCTGACTCCGGCAAGCAGCAATTCCCTGACAAGCAGAAGATACCCGGCAATTCCCGGAATCCCGGATGCTCCGTCCCTTTTCTCTTCAGGAGTATGCGGTGCATGATCAGATTCAATCCAGTCGATTCTTCCATTAATCAGAGCCATAAGCATCTCTTTGCGCGAAATAATGTCCCGTAGAGGCGGGTTTACTTTCAGTAAATTCCCCGAAAGCTTACTTGAAGTATCAAGCAGCGCATGGTGCGGTGTTATTCCGCAGGTTATCAGAAATGGATATTTCTTCCGGGCAAGCTCAATACAGATCAGGCTTTCGGGAGTGCTGATATGACATATATGCAGTGTCCCGGAGAATCCAGTTTCAGCTGCTGCTTCAATAATTTCCTGAACAGCTGCAGTTTCCGCCTCCGGCGGGCGTGCAGCACTATGTGAATGCGGTTCATTTGGATCCCATAATTCCGGTTTTAGCAGTTCCTGTTTTTCACAATGAACCGCCAGTACCCCTGTATATCCCTCTTCAAACAGCACAGATAACACGAATTTCCTTTGTGATTGGGCGATGATTCCCATATTCCCGGTTGAATGCACGGTAAACATCTTCAAACCCACTACAGCTGGAAAGAGTTCACGATGAGCTGCAGCCATCTCCCTTATCTGTTCTGCATCTGCTGTCAGGCCGCCGTATACCCCATAGAATATGGTGTGTCCTCTCTCCAATGCTACTTTTTTCTGTGCTTCCTTAGCATCAGCAAGCCGGATTTCAAGCTTTTCCCTGCTTATAATCGGGGGGGCGGTATTCGGCATATCAAAAACTCCGGTAAGCCCTGCCCGTGCAGCTGTGCGCAATCCATGATAGAGAGTCTCTGTACCTCTCTGTTCCCAATCCCGTAAATGAACATGCGGATCGATCATATCAGCAGCTCGGGTGCATTTTTTTCGAGAAATTCATAGGAGACAAATGTCCCGTACCGACAGGTAAGCCTATCCCCGCAGGCACATTCTCCGCACATACCGATCCCGCATAGTGACGGCCGCTCCATTGAGAGCATAACTGCACTTTTATCCGCACCATTCCCAAAAGCCAATGCAGCAGCTTTATACATGAAGGGTTCAGGCCCTACAAAAAAACAGGCTGCATCAGAGAGATCCGTCTCTTGTGCTGCTAAAACATCAAGAATTTTCCCGGGAGTTCCTGCATCGGGAACTGCTGTAAAGGAACCAAATCTGCTAAGCTTATCTTTCAGAAGCGGCTGCTGCTCAACTTCTGATGAGGTTCCATAATAGATACTCATTCCGATCCCTCTCTTCTTCAGCGTATCGGCAAGGGAGGGAAGTACTGCTATGCCGGTTCCGCCGGCAGCAAGCACTGCCCTGCGTTTCTCTGGAATTTCCACTTCAGCTCCATACACTCCACGTACGTACAATACATCACCTGCAGAGCGTGATAGAAGTTCATGGGTGAAATACCCGCGTCTTTTTACGATAAAAGTTAATGGATTCTGCTCTGCAATCGAAAAAGGTTTCTCTCCAACTCCGGGAATCCAGATAAATGCATATTCACCGGGTCCGCATTTCATACTCCCATCGAGATAGAAAATAGAGATCTCTTCTGTGTGATCGGTTCTCTTTATGATGCTGTAGGGCTGATATTTCATTGAAGGCTCAGCAGAAAGATACCTGTTCTCTTTATCTTTATATTCAGATTTGATATCTGCCAGTATCTGCAGTGCTCCACTCTTAATTGATTCAATATATGCAGGCCAATCTTTCTGGTGAACTCGTCCAAAGGCACTGCCTATCCCTACAACATTCGCACCTGCACGTTTCATAGCTGCTGCATCATGCCCGGTAGAAACTCCGCCCATTCCGATAATCGGAAGTTCCGGACCCACCGCTTTTCGAATGGTTCTGATACACTCCAGTGCCCGCTCCCGTACCCAATTACCGCTTTGCCCGCCTTTACCCCCTATTGGATTATTCAGGATGATTTCCCCGCTGTGAGGTTCACGATATATCTCAGGCCCGGCTGTATTAATAGCGGAGATTCCGTCTGCTCCGGCAGCTGCAGCTGCTGCGGCAATTACACCAATATCCGCTGTATTGGGGGTGAGTTTTGGAAAAATCAGCGCACCAAAGGCATTGCCCACAGCATCTCTCACCGCTTTCATATATTCAGCAGCTATACCGGGATCACAGCCAATACTTGCTCCATATCCTGCAGCAGCATGCGGACAGGAAAAATTCAATTCAATAATATCGGCATACGGTTCAAAAGCTTTTACCAAGGTAATAAAGTCTTCATGAGTTGATGCTGAAACAGATACAGCAAGCAGTTTATGTATACCTGTATCGCGTAATTTTTTCATATCACTAACAGCCTGTTCCATACCCGGATTTTTCAGGCCTACCGAATTACCAAAGGAGCCGGTTTCAGGTTCTGTGATTACCGGCTCACGATTTCCGGTATTAGGGAAAATCTGAAAACTCTTTGTGGTAATCAAATCTATTGCAGGTACTCTTTTATCGAAAAAATTAATCAGAGCCGGCTTAGTAGAGGCTATTCCGGATACTGTAGCCAACAGTATTTCGTCAGGATTTCGGGCTTTCTGCAGCATCTTCAAAGTTCGGTTTTTTCGTACTTGTGCGGTCAAAAGGCGCCCCCGGTCTCACTATTCAGGATCTCAAGATTTTGAACGATGGTTTTTGCCCAAAGTTTCGGCGGTGGTGTGTTCTTCCAGGGATGTGTAATTCCGCTTGAGCTGTTAATTCTTGCAAGCAGAGGATCATACCCGGAATTCTTCAATCTGGCTGTCGTTTCCACTCCGCTTCCACCCTGGGAGCCCACGCCGGGAATCAGCAGAGGTATCTCTTTACCGGAAAATACGCCTGCAAGACTTTCGAGTTCATCAGGGCTGGTAGCGCCGACAACTGCTCCAATCCCCGGGTATTTTTGAGCCCATTGTATAATCTGTTCTGCAACCCTGCGAAACAGCGGCTCTCCGGAGACGGTAAGATCCTGAAAATCTGCTGCTCCCGGGTTTGAAGTTCGATCTAAAACGTAGACACCTTTTCCCTGCGTCAGGAACGGGGTCACTGAATCTGTTCCCATATAGGGAGAGATTGTAACCGCATCCGCCCCCCAGCAGATAAAGGCTTCGCGTGCATAGTTACTGCTGGATGCTGCTATATCCCCGCGTTTTGCATCAAGAATTACCGGAATTCCCGGAAAAAGTTTCTCCAATGAATCAAGCAGATCCGCAAACGCTAGACTGCCGGAAAAATCTCCGGATCTGGGTCTATCCAAGGCATGATAATAGCCGATATTCGGCTTAAAGGCTCCCGGGAGCACTCTCCGATTCAGCATTTCCGAAAATATTTCAGTAAAAAAGAGAGAGAGGTCATTTCGGACATTTCCTGTTTTTACCGGAATGTACTCAGGTATCGGATCAAGTCCCATACTGATGATGCTTTTTGACTGAACCGCACTGGTACGAAGTTTTTTACAATACTTATTACTCATAGACATCTCCTTTTTCAGGTATGTTCCCTATTCCTGATTTACACGGGGAAACCCCCGTCTTTCACCCCAGGTCATTGGCGATTCTCTCCACTCTCTCAATTCCGCTGCATCATTCCCCTGTATGTACCCGGCAGCAAGGGCTTCTTCCAGCATAATGTCGTATGAAAGCAGGGATGCATACCGGCACTCCGGTGTAACTGAGGAAAATGCCTCATCCGCCGCTGAAAGGCCATAGGAGAAGATCGATAAACACCAGGGAACCTGAAATCCTGTTTGGGTAAGTGCCGCAACTGCCCTGATTGAACTTCCGCCTGTCGATATCAGATCCTCGATTAAGAGAATCGTCTCCCCTTCAGGGCAATACCCTGATTCAAGGCCCTCTACAGCATTCTGCATCCCATGTTTTTTCTGTTCCCCCCGTACATAGAGAAGGGGAAGATCCATCATGTCTGCCAGGGTAGTGGCATGCGGGATTCCTGCGGTAGCCGTTCCTGCAATGCGTGAAGGTGATAACTTCAGTTCTGAAATAAGGTCCCGAAATGCCAGCGCAATTAATGTTCTTGTATCCGGGCTTCTCAGAAATTGCCTGTTGTCAT
>JADHUD010000088.1 GCA_016784705.1 Spirochaetia bacterium
ATATCTTTTGCTTCCTTCAGGGTCATGTCTCCATCAGGAACAGTTTCCACCGGATCTATCATATCCACACCCATCTCTATCAAGCGATGTAACGCATATGTTATTTTTCCGTGACAATGATAAGCGACCATTTTTTCATACTTTTTACACAAGTTTACCAGAGGGGTATCAAATTGTACCACAAGCCAATCAAAATCTGCCGGTGACATTAGCGGTGGGGTGGCATGTTCAGCCCCGCCGAATCTTATAATTGGTCCGACCCCCAGTTCCAGCAGTTCCAGCAAATTACGATATATTCTCTCTGCAGCTCTCTCCATTAATTGATCAATGAGTGACGGATCCATTCGGGTAAGTATCAGAAATTCGTTTGGATCAAACAATCGACAGACTACCTGTATCGGGGAAGGTACTGTTACCCACATCAGTCCCCGCTCACCTAAAGCAGTTTGATGGTCAAAGAAATCACCTGCTGCTGCAGGCTCTCCCTCCCAAGGCAATGATAAAAGAATTTTTGCATCTTCCGGAGTCTTGCATACATGCTCGATTTGCCAGGAATGACCAGCTCCCGGCTGCTTTGCGGTAATCTCCCGGAAGCTTTGGCCGTTAGAGGAAAATTGCTTCTTATAATAGATTTTTCCATCATTACCTTTAATTACGGTCTCTTCAGTCAGGAGTGGAGACAGGAAAAACTGACTGTTCTGCATGCAGGGCGGGCGCCAGATAAAGAAATTGTCACACTCATCTTCCATTCTCTTTACCAGATTGATATAAGCAGAATCCTGAATCCGCCAATCATCATAATCGGAATATCCATGAAAAGGTCCCGGGTGAAAACCGGTTTCAGTAAGGACGAATGGTATTTGAGTAAATACAGCTGTTCTGTCAACAGGTTTACCTGAAAATGTCGCTAAAAGGCGTGCCCTGGAAGTCATAGTATGGCTTTTGATTCAGCTGAGCTCTGAATATGCTTTGGCAATTTTTGCTGCAGTGCGCACATTGCTGTACACAAGCTGTTTGTTCGAGAAAAGGCTCTTGTCTTCGGTCTGTTCGTGAAGCCGGGCCAGAATGAAGGGGGTAATGTACTTCCCCCGAATATTCTGTTTTGCTGCTTCGGAAACGGCTTCTTCAATAACTCCGTTAATATAAGCCTCTTCCATCTCATATTCGACGGGTATCGGGTTGGCAATTACCATGCCGCCCTGAAGACCCAGTTCCCATTTCACTCTCAGTGCCTTTGCAATTGCGGCAGGTGTATCAAGGCGGTAATCGACGGGGAACCCGCTTTTTCGTATGTAGAAAGCTGGGAAGTCACTTGTGCCAAATCCAATGACTGGAACACCGTGTGTCTCCAGGTATTCAAGAGTCAAACCGATATCGAGGATAGATTTCGCCCCTGCACACACAACAGCAACGCTGGTATGGGCAAGTTCCTGAAGATCTGCCGAGATATCGAAGGTCTCCTGGGCATTTTTGTGTACTCCGCCGATACCTCCTGTTGCAAAGATTCTGACTCCGGCAAGAGCAGCACAGAGCATAGTGGTAGCTACTGTTGTTGCACCATCTTGCCCCTGTGATATCAGAAGAGCCATATCCCGCCGGCTTGCTTTAGGAATAGCACTGTTTTTCCCCATATAATCCAATTCTGCATTTGTAAGACCAATTTTTATTTTTCCTTTTATTACTGCTATAGTTGCCGGAACGCCGCCTTCTTCCCGAATAATTTTTTCAGAGTTCATTGCACTCTCAATATTTTCAGGGTAGGGCATACCGTGTGTAATAATTGTGGATTCAAGCGCTACAACGGGTCTGTTTTCTCTAAGTGCCTGTGACACCTCTTCAGCTATATCGAGGTATGTTTTAATCATATTTTAGTATCTCCCTGTTTATTCAGAGTCTGTTCAATTAAAACCCTGCTCATATTCGGGTTTACTGTTGATCCACCGGAAAGAGCAAGCGCGGCAGCGGCGGAAGAGAAGTGAACAGTTTCCTCAATAGTATACTGATTTAATGAGGCAAATACGACCCCTGCCATAAAAGCATCTCCAGCACCGGTAGCGTTTACCACTTTGATGAGCGGAGGTGTATAGAAGCCATGGGTGTCTGCGCTGCAGTAGAAAACACCTTCAGCACCAAGAGTTATATAAATGTATTGAGTTCCCTTGCGTAAAAAATAATCTCCGGCTTCCCGTAAGGATTTGTTGTCGGTTATTACCATTCCGGATAACTCCTCAGCTTCCAGTTTGTTCATTTTCAGCGTATGTATCTTCCCGATTAGAGGAAACAGTTTTCTCCCTTTGGTGACAGATACGGGATCAATGCAGGTTATGGTTTTGCCGCAGTTATCCAGTAAATATTCAAGTGATTCTGCAGAGAGGCAGGTGTCAGCAACGATAACGGAAGCCGAATCAATCAGCCCCCTTTTTTTACGCAGAAACTCTTTCGTGATATTGTCTGAAATAGTCATGTCTGAAAGCGCCAGAGCCATATCTCCATCGTTTTCCATAAGAGCCAGATATATTGAGGAGGAAGTATCCTGCAGAACAAGAGAGTGCCGAGTGCTAATACCCTCTGCTGCACAGTTCTCAAGAATATATTTCCCTGCAATATCGTCTCCTACAGCAGTAATCAGTTCAGTCCTGACCCCAAGCCTGGATAGGTTCTCTGCAATATTCCGGCACACACCACCTGGGCACATTCGCACTTGCCCGGGGTTTGAATCGCGCGGTATAAGCGGATCTTTTGTGAATCCGAGGATGTCAAGATTAGCTGCACCGGCAAGTACAACGCAGGGTTCCTGTGCGGTGATATAGCCCTTCCCGCTAATATGTCCCTTTTTTGTCAGGTTGGAAATATGTACGGCTGCGGACGAACGGGTGATTCCAAGGAGATCGGCCAGCTCTTTCTGGCTGATCTGAGGGTTGTGTGTGATAATTTCAAGAATTTCCTGTTCCCGTTTTGTTAATGGTTTCATTATCTGTTCAGTATACAGACATAAGCATAAGTTTAGCAAGTGAGCAAAAAGTATAATCAAAAATTCAAATATCATCATCCGATTAAAAAACTCGATTTTTTTACTAATCTGTACTATTATGTTTATTAGCTGGTTCAGGTGAAATAATCATCAAACTGGTAGAATCCCATATTTCCGGTCACCGGACTCCGGTTTCAAACCTCCGGTCTCCTGCTTCCGTAATAATGGGCTTAATAAAGGAGTCGATATGAGAAAAGTTGGTTTAGTATTACTTATTCTGCTGCTTCCTGCATTTGCATTACTTGCTGCAGATGACATCCTGAAACAGGCTGACGACCTGTTTGATGCTGAAGAGTATATTGAGGGATTTGCATTGATGGAAAAGGCTCTGCCTTCAGCAGGTACAAATCAGGATAAAGCCGAGATTTACTGGAGAATGGCAAAGTTCCAGCTGAATATCACCGATGATGAAGAAGATGCAGGAACACCGAAGGAAACCCTTCTTGAAATGTTTACACAGGGCAGCGATTACGCGACCATGGCAATAGAACTCTATCCGTCTGCTGACTCCTATTACTGGCGTTCATCGAATATTGGACGATGGGGCGAGACAAAGGGTATTCTGGATTCACTTTTTAAAGCCGGCCCCATGAAGGAAGATTTATTGAAAGTAGTTGAGTATGACAAGATGTATGCAGATGCATGGTACGTCTTCAGCAGACTCTATCTTAAGCTTCCCGGCTGGCCGATATCTTTTGGTAATGTCCCTTTTGCGGTCTCTTTTGCCCGCAGAGCAATAGATACCTATGCTGAAGAAGACCTGAAGATTTCGTATTACAAGAGTCTGGCGGAGACTCTCTGGAAACGTAACTGGAATGAGAAAACCCGGGTCAAAGAGATTAAAAACCGGGAATCAAAATTTAAAAGTGCCAATAATGAACATGACAGACAGGCCTATTTCGAGGCCTCTCAGGGTATTGGTTTCTCACCGGTCTATACTTCCAAAAAACTTGGTGATATGACCGACCGGGAAGAGGCTCAAATTATTGCTGATTGGCTTTTAGCTGAGTATGCAAAAATACCTGACCCATCAAGAGGAGACAATAATAATATCAAGGAAGTAAAAGATATGGTTGCAGAGTGGGAATAGAATTTTTGCTAATAATTCTGGTATTTATTTTGACAACTATACAAACAAGTTTTAGAATATGGTACAGTCTTAGGTTCAAAGCTGTGCAATTTGTTGTACGTTCTGGTATCATCTTGAAAAACTGATACCGGGAAATTTAAAAAATTTTTTCTTAAGGAGATTTTGGATGAAAAGAGTTTTAGTTTTATTGATGTGTATGCTGCTGGTAACGGGTATGTTATTTGCCGGTGGTGAAGCAGAAGAAGCTGTCGACAATGATGTAACAAAAGTTGTACTGCTTCTGAATGGTACGCTAGGTGACAAATCTTTCTTTGATTCAGCAGACAATGGTATGAAGATGCTGAAAGAAGAATTTGGTGACAAGATTGAAGTTAGAACAATCGAAATGAGCTACGATGAGACAAAATGGGAGCCGACACTTCTCGATGTTTCAGAAGAAGATTATGATGTTATTATTGTAGGAACCTGGCAGATGACAGAGATGCTTGAAGCTGCTGCCCCGATGTATCCTGATAACCATTATGTTATTTTTGATACAGAAGTTAACTATGCAAGCGGAGATTTCAGCAATGTATACTCAATTGGGTACAAACAGAATGAAGTTTCATTTGTTGCCGGTGCACTGGCTGCAAAAGTAACCACCTCTACAATGCCCCTTGCCAACCCCCAGAAAGTAGTTGGTTTCCTTGGCGGAATGGATATTCCGGTAATTAATGACTTTCTTGTCGGATATATTGAAGGTGTTCAGTATGTGGATAAAGGAATAAAAGTTGGTATCTCGTATATCGGTTCTTTCAGTGACTCTGCAAAAGGCAAAGAGATGGCTCTTGCACAGTACAACCAGGGTGCGGACATTGGTTTTAACGTAGCTGGTCAGGCTGGTCTCGGACAGCTGGATGCTGCAAAAGATGTTCAGCGCTATGCCATTGGTGTAGATTCAGACCAGGCGCTTATCTTTGCTGAAAGCGATCCTGCAAAAGCTAATCTCATTACAACCTCTGCGCTTAAACGTGTAGATAATTCTCTCTACCGGGCTGTTAAGATGCACATGGATGGAACAGCTCCCTATGGAAAAGCAGAAGTGCTTGGATTTGCTGAAGAGTGTGTTGGTCTTGCAGATAATGACATATTCAAAAAAGTTGTACCTAAAGAGATCAGAGATTTTGTTCTTGATGTTGAGCAGAAAATCATGGACGGAAAGATTGTAGTATCATCGGCATTTGGGCTTACCACAGACGAACTCAATGCATTACGAAACGCTGTAAAATAAATTTACCTTTGTAGGAATACATTTTTATGAAGTTTCTTGATACTTTCTTTTTCATGTTTAAAACTGATTTAAGTTAAAGAATTTACAGTACATGAGTATGGGGGTGCACTCCGCATCCCCATTTTCTTATTCAAAGGACTGAACAGGAGAACCGCCATGCACGATGATGCATTGTTGAGAATGGAAAAAATTACCAAAGTGTACCCAAATGGGATTGTAGCAAACAACGAGGTAGATTTTTCCATACGGAAAGGGGAGATTCATGCTCTTGTAGGTGAGAACGGTGCCGGAAAATCTACTTTGATGAGGATTCTTTTCGGTCTTGAGGAGTCTCAGAAGGGCAGAATTTTACTGAATGGTGAAGAGATCAGAAATGACTCTCCACATATGGCAATTGCAAACGGGATTGGTATGGTTCATCAGCATTTCATGCTTGTTCCCTCACTTACTGTTGCTGAGAACATGATTCTTGGGGTGGAACCGAAAAAAGGTCTCAGAATTGACTTGCAGAAAGCAATCAATGAAACCCGGAAACTTGCTGAAAAATATAATCTTTCTGTAGATCCACTTGCAAAAGTACAGTTCTTATCTGTCGGTATAAAACAAAAAGTAGAAATATTGAAAGCACTCTACCGCGGGGCTGAAATACTGATTCTTGATGAACCTACTGCGGTACTTACCCCTCAGGAGACAAAAGAGTTGTTTCTGGAGCTTAAACTTCTTAAGGATCAGGGGAATACCATTATATTTATTTCCCACAAACTGCATGAAGTTAAGGAACTTTGCGATAGAATTACTATTATGCGAAATGGTCAGACAAAGGGGACTTTCAACATCTCGGATGTTACCCCAACTGATATATCCCGTCTGATGGTAGGACGTGATGTAATTCTGGAGGTTGTCAAGGATACCGCAGTACCGAAAGAAATTGTGCTTTCGGTTAAAAAGCTGGTAATGGCTAATAATTTAGGACAGACAGCTGTGAAAGGAATCAGTTTTCAGGTGAGAAAAGGTGAGATTCTGGGAATTGCCGGGGTTGAGGGAAATGGCCAGAGGGAACTGGTTGAGGGAATAACCGGCTTGAGTCGAATTGCTCATGGTGAAGTTGTTATTCGTGGTGAGGTGGTGAACAGGAAATCAATTAAAGAGATCAGAAATCTGGGAACCTGCCATATTCCTGAGGACCGGATGACGTATGGGGTTGCCAGTGAAATGACTATAGAACAGAATATTCTTGCTGATAAATTCGATGCTAAGGAATTTACCGGGATGATACTCACCAAGCCGAAAGCAATTAGGAAACTATCTCAGAAACTTGTTGAAGAGTATCAGATTAAATGCAGCTCTCCTTTGCAGGAGGTGGGAATGCTGTCGGGCGGAAACATTCAGAAGGTTGTTGTTGCCAGGGAGTTTTCGTCAGAACCACTGCTTATTATTGCAGACCAGCCAACCAGAGGTATTGATGTAGGATCGACAGAATTTATTCGCAACCGACTTATTGAATTGCGGGATAAAGATTCAGCGATTATGCTTGTTTCAGCCGATCTGAACGAGGTTCTTGAGCTTTCAGATAGCCTGATTGTTATGTATGAAGGCGAGATTACAGCATATTTTGCGGATGCTTCAAAAATTAATGAAGAAGAACTTGGCCTCTATATGCTGGGTATCAAACATCAGACTCCGGAAGAAATTGGGGGTATAGTTTATGAAAAATAAGAAACTTGCTTTTGAATCACTGCGTACCGTCCTGGCAATTGCAATATCACTCATAATTGCTTTGATAACAATTCTTCTGGTAAGTGATATGCCTGGTGCCGCATTGAAGGCTTTCCTTTTCGGCCCACTGGACAGTATGAGACACTTTGGAAATGTTCTGGAAATGATGATTCCCCTTATTTTCACCGGATTGGCAGTTGGGGTTATGTTCCAGGCAGACCAGTTTAACCTTGGGGCAGAGGGTGCCTTTTTCATGGGCGCTGTTGTTTCAGCGTTTGTTGCAATTCAATGGCCAATGCCCTCCTTTATACATCCTGTTGTCACAATCTTTATGGGCGGATTGACCGGAGCTGTTTTCTGCGGAATTCCCGCTCTTCTTAAGGTCAAGTGGGGAGCAAGTGAACTGGTTTCGTCTCTCATGTTCAATTATATAGCCTTTTTCTTTGGACTTTACCTCATTAACTATTTTCTGAGAGATATTAATGCCGGTGCAATGGTATCTTTCCTGCTTCCGGCCACAGCCAAACTGCCATTTATTATTCCTAAAACACGAGTACATTTTGGTTTAATTATAGCTTTTTTTGCTGTTGCGGTTATGTATTTCTTTAACTACAGAACCCGCTGGGGATATAAAAACCAATTAACCGGGTTTAACAGCCTTTTTGCCGAGTACGCTGGAATAAAGACCGCAGCTGTAGTAATCAGTGCCCAGCTTATTGGTGGATTTATTGCCGGTGCCGGCGGCTCAATAGAGCTGTTAGGATTATACCGAAGATTCAGTTGGCAGAATCTTCCCGGTTATGGATGGTCAGGCGTAATTGTTGCTATTCTGGCACGAAGAAATCCGGCCTATATTCCATTAGCTGCATTTTTTCTGGCTTACCTCAGAATCGGTGCAGATCTTATGTCAAGACAATCTGATGTTCAGAACGAGATAGTTGCTATTATTCAGGGTGTCATGATTGTATTGATCGCCGCTGCAGGCTTTCTGGAAAAAGCGCAGTACAAGATGGTTTTCCGTGATGCAACGAAAGACCTGGCAAAACCCGGGAAAAAAACTCAGGAGGTTGAAGGATGAAAGACTTTCTGCAGATAATATTTACCACCCAGTTTGGATACTCTGTCCTCCGGGTAACAACACCGATTCTCTTTGCCGCACTTGCTGCACTTGTCTCTGACCGTGCCGGGGTTATTAATATAGCGCTTGAAGGTATCATGCTTATCACGGCACTTACCGGAGTATTGTTCAGCACCTGGTTCCATAGTGCCTGGCTCGGCTTGCTGATGGCTGTTATTATGGGCACCCTGACCGGAATGCTTTTGGGATATTTTCACTTGAAACTGAAAACAAATGTTATCCTTGCCGCTGTTGCCCTGAACCTGCTGGCCAGCGGCGGAACAATATTTGTTCTCTACCTGATCGCCGGGGATAAAGGTATATCCTCTTCCCTGGCAAGCAAAGTACTGCCGAAAATTACTATTCCTCTGCTGGACAAAATACCGGTACTGGGGCCTATCTTTTCCGGTCATAATGTGCTGACGTACTTTGCACTTCTGTCAGTTTTTCTTATGCACTATTTTATTTACAAAACACCGCTGGGAATGAGAATCCGTGCTGTTGGTGAAAGTCCTGAAGCAGCTGATTCTGTTGGTATCGGAGTGAAAAAGACGCAATTTATTGCCCTCTCTTTAAGCGGTATGATAGCCGCATTCGGTGGAGCTTATATGTCTATG
>JADHUD010000089.1 GCA_016784705.1 Spirochaetia bacterium
GTATATAGAGAAGAGTAGTCTCCTCCGCTCTGCGGATTTTCATAAGAATTATCCGCTCACTTTCCAATTGACTGCATTCAAGTATCCTGCCGCCTTGGATTCTGGCTCTGAGGAACTGTGCAAACCGTTGCAATTTAATCTGCTTTTTTTCAATATGTACAGTTTTCACGCTATGCAGCCTGCTGCCCGATGGTTCCAGCGAAATGAGAAGTTGGAATCTTCCGGATACCGGGTGAAATATATTACATATCAGGGTTTGAAAATCGGGCTGCATTATTTTTTGGATATAGGCACCAGATAAGTCAAGTTCTTTAAGAATGAGATCGATTTCTTTCCAATTAAGTGACATGCAGTTATCCCCTTCGGATTATCAGGCGGTTGAAATACAAAATATGGGCAAATTCAGTAATTTCTCAGTCGGAAAATTCAGATTCTAATCTGAAAAACTCAGAGTTTACTCTGAGTCCTGACACATCCGACATACTCATACCAGTAAATACCTGCTGAAAAATCTGTTCATCTTTGGTGTGAAAGAAAACCAGAAATATTTTCATCAGAGCGTTTCCAGAATCATGTTTTGTTATGAAATCGAATATTGCTCTGCACGCCGTCTCAGCGGCAAGCTTTTTCGGAAATCCATAAGCTCCTGTTGATATAGAGGGAAATCCGATACTCTTACCCCCAAGATTTTTTCCCAGAAGCAATGAATTCATATATGCACTATAGAGAATTGCCTTCTCCTTTTCATTCCCGCCATTCCAGACAGGTCCCACGGTATGTATTACATAGTCTGCAGGCATGCTGCCTGCTGTTGTTTCCACTGCTTCACCTGCAGGAAGCCCGGCTGGGAATTTCGATTTTCTTATAGCCCGGCATTCTGCAAGTATTTGGGGTCCGCCCGCCTTGTGTATTGCACCGTCTACCCCCATGCCTCCCAGAAGTGATGAGTTTGCAGCATTGACCAGGATGTCAAACGGCATTTCTGTTAAATCTCCCGTTGTAGTGTAGAGACGGTTTTCGATTAGTTCATTCATTGGTACCAGCTCCCTGGATTGTTTCAATTTGCTTTCAATGTAAGGATTGTAAACAATTTTATATGAAATTCAATTATACTATCTTTTTTCGTGAATAGAAATATATTCGAATGGAGATGTCGGCAGTTCAATTCCTCTGTACTCTCTATTGCATATAATAAAACTATATATAAACCACTATATAAGCTATATAAAGAAAAACTTTCTTGACAGCAGTAATATCTCCCCTTAGAATTGCAATGGAAGAATTCGTAATTGATTGTAGCAGCTGTACGTTGATTATGTAAATTCCGCATAACCAAATCTGCAATCCAGGATACTGATATTGAGTAACTATGTATTTCTGATTATCACCGGGAAATTCTGAAGAAAATGATTCAAACTCAGAAATAAAAAAATAATAGGGAGAGAGTTATGCCGAGAGTAGTAAAGTGTGCCCACATACAGGCGAGAAATCCGAAACATGATGGATCTTTAGCTGAAATTAAAGAAGCAATGATACAGACCCATATTCCTCTGATTGAAGAGGCTGGCAAGAAAGGGGTGCAGATACTTTGCCTTCAGGAAATATTTTTTGGTCCTTATTTCTGTGCTGAACAGAGTGTGAAATGGTATGGAACAGCCGAAACAGTTCCCGGACCAACAACGGACCGGCTGGCGGAATATGCAAAAAAATATAAAATGGTTATAATTATTCCCGTGTACGAAAAGGCTCAGGAAGGAGTTTATTATAACACTGCAGCAGTTATTGATTCAGATGGTTCATATCTTGGTAAGATGAGAAAAATCCAGATTCCGCATACATGGCCGGGATTCTGGGAAAAATTCTATTTCAAGCCAGGTAATCTTGGTTTTCCTGTATTTGAAACTGCCTATGCAAAAATAGGAATCTATATCTGCTACGACAGACATTTTCCCGAGAGTGCAAGAATCCTTGCTCTGAAAGGTGCTGAAATTCTTTTTAACCCATCTGCAACAGTTGCCGGAAAATCTGAATATTTGTGGGAACTTGAACAGCCTGCACAAGCTGTTGCAAATGGAGTATTTATTGGTGCAAATAATAGAGTCGGTCTGGAGAAACCCTGGGAATTCGGTGAATTCTATGGTTCAAGTTATTTTGTTGATCCCAAAGGAAAATTGTTAGTAAAAGGTTCACGTGATAAAACTGAGCTGGTTGCTGCAGACCTGGATCTGGATCAAATAAGAGAAGTTCGGGATGGATGGCAGTTCTTCCGTGACAGAAGACCGGAAATGTATACAGAAATCTGTCAACAGCTTCCCTAAAGGATTAAAATGTTGTATTGTCATACACTATTTGTTGTGATACTTGTATAAATATGCAACAAATAGAACTTTTCTTGTGTTATAATTAAAAAAAGTTGTATATTTTCGGATGGAAGCACAGTACATAAAAGAATTATGTACTTTCTGAAACACCATATTTCAGATTCCGTTGGTTTTCTGATATATATATATGAATTGTTCATTAATTAGCTGCTTGAATTAATAATATAAAATTGATGTCAAGCCAAATTCTATCAAATGGGGGAACTATGAGTGAAAATGTAGTAAAGACAGGTGGGTGGGTAATCTATCCGATTGGAAGTAAACCAAAAATGGGACTTTCAATTCTTCTTGGAGTTCAGCAGTATCTGACAATGTTTGGTGCTACTGTACTGATTCCTTTTATTGTTGGTGGTGCTATGGGAATGCCGCAGGAGCAATTAGCATTACTGATATCAACAATGTTTTTCTGCTCAGGAATTACAACTCTGATTCAGCAATCTCCTTTAGGAAATAAACTCCCTATAATTCAGGGTGGAACCTTCTCCTTTCTGGGGCCGATGTTTGCAATAGTTGGCATGGTTGGGGCTAAAGGACTTGGTTGGGAAGTGATGATTCAGCAAGTTAGTGCAGCAGTAATGTTTGCATCTCTTTTTGAAATCATTCTTGGTTACACAGGACTTATGGGTTATGTAAAAAGGTTGATCAGTCCATTAACTATTGCACCTACTATTGCCATGATAGGTTTGGCTCTTTTTGGTATTGGTGCTCCCTGGATGGCTGGAAACTGGGTAGTATCATTAGTTACTCTGGTTGCCATGATTCTTTATTCCCAGGTTTTTTCCAGAAAGTCCAAGGTATTTCTTCTTTTTCCGGTTCTTCTTGCAATATTAACCGGTTGGCTTGTAGCTGCTCTTGGAACAGCATTCGGCTGGATTGCTGAAGGAAATCCTGCAAACCTAAAAGGCCAGATGGAATTGATTGCAGCAGCAAAATGGTTTTCACTACGACCGGCATTACCTTTTAAATGGGGATTCCCGGAATTGAATGCAATT
The DNA here is from genome assembly GCA_016784705.1 of Spirochaetia bacterium. Classification (GTDB taxonomy): domain Bacteria; phylum Spirochaetota; class Spirochaetia; order JABMQR01; family JABMQR01; genus JABMQR01. The sequence goes on from JADHUD010000089.1 coordinate 3,374, forward strand.
ACCTTAGCTGGTTCGCTTGGTATGTTAGCAGGTTATTTAGGTTCCATGGTAGAATCAATTGGTGACTACTATTCCTGTGCAAGAATGGCTGAAGCTCCTGTTCCTACGGAAAGAATGATCTCCAGAGGTCTTGGAGCAGAAGGACTTGGTTGTTTAATTGCAAGTTTTTTCCAGACAGGTAATGGTACAACATCTTACTCGGAAAATATTGGTTCAATTGGGCTGACACACGTAGCAAGCCGGAGAGTAATTCGAGCTGGTGCTGTAATAATGTTAATTCTTCCGATGTTCGGTAAATTTGGTGCTGCCCTTGCAACACTTCCTCAACCGGTAGTTGGTGCAATGTTTGTTGCAATGTTTGGACTTATTGCTGCAGTAGGTCTTTCCAACCTGCAATTTGTTAACCTGAATAATTCAAGAAACCTTTTTATCGTTGGTATCGCATTTTTTGCAGGATTAAGTTTCCCTGCTCATTTTGGTGCAACCGCGATTAATTGGGCATCTGCAGGAAGATTTGCAGAAGTTCTTGGATCTATATTACAGACAATTTTAACAACAGGTATGGCTGTTACTGCTATTATAGCAATAGTTTTGGATAACCTCCTTCCGGGGGCCACCAAAGCTGAAAGAGGACTTGAATACTGGGAAACAGAAGCCAGTGAAGAAGCCTGGGAAAAAGCAGAGGCTGAATGGGCTAAACTTGCAGTTGGAGAAGAGTTGAAACTGAACTAAATTCAGCATGTAATGAAAAGTTATATAGACATGGGACAGCCGGGATATATGTTAATGCCCTGTCCCATGTCTTTTACTTTATGTACCGCAAACTAATCCAATTTGAAGTTTTAGGAAACCAGTTATGAAACCAGCTGTCAGGAAAGCCCTTTACGGGGTTCTTGCAATTCTCATGATATTAGATTTTTATTCTATTTTTAATGCCGGGAATCCCAATTCACTCTTTAGACCTTTAATTAAAGATCCCTCCTGGGATTTCACCGTAACCGTTGTTATTTCATTGATTATAGCAATAATATCTTTGACAATGGCACAGGATAGTAACAGGAATTCGATTAAAAATCTGTTATATAAAAACATTGAGTTTATTAAGCAGCTTAGAAAAGAAAACAGGAGTGAAGAGGAAATCGCAGAATCCTTTGTTACAGAGCTGAAATTTCGAAAGAAGTTCATCAGATCAATTGTAAAGAGAAGAGTTTTGCGCTTTCTTGCAAAAATAGAATAATATGGATTTTTTAAAGGCAAGTAATTTTGAGACAGTGCTCATTGGTATAATTTTTATGGGTATTGTTTTTACTATAGCATACATACGCAACTTGGAAGCACGGCGGATCAGAAAAATATTTCGTGAAGATGAAATTCTATTAAGTTCTTTCGGTGTTCAGTATTTTGGTGTGGAGTCCGAACCGGGAAAACCACTTAAAAGTACCGGTGTTCTGGTTTTAACGAATGCCGGTATATTTTATCGAGCAAAATTTTTAAACAGAACACTTCAAATATCAGGGGATAAAATAAGTTCGATAACTGCTGTTGATATTTTTAAGGGTAAAGATATGTATCAGAAGATTGTATCTATCAATTTTGTAAATGAGAAAGGTGACAGGGACCGGGCTGGATTTAGAATTCCTTATCCTGAACGATGGTCAATGGCTATAAAAAAAGTATTTCTATCACCTTGAAATTGGATTTAAATGATCCTGTATGTCAATAAAAAACCGGCTGGTACAGCCGGTTTTTTTGGTATTCTTAGTGACAGATCAATTTGTTCTTAACGAATTGCAATTTCAGTTTCGCCATCAAAAAATACTACTTTCTTGAAATCTGGTACAAGATTCATTTTGCTTCCAACTTCAGGAACTATTGAAGGTTCAATCTTAGCAACTGCCTGATGATGTCCTGTTGCAACAATAACATGTGTTTCTGCACCCAACGGCTCTACAACGAGAACTTCAGTAGGAATTGATGTTTCAGGTATAGCTTTAGGTACATACGTAAGGTTTTCCGGGCGAATACCCAGAACAACATCTTTACCATCGTACTCTTTTAAGAGATCCTTGAAGTCATTGTCAACCTTCAGCTTGAAAGACTCTTCAGTTGCATAAATTGTGTCTCCCTCCGTAGTAATTTTAACGTTAAAGAAATTCATTGGTGGTGAACCAATAAAACCTGCAACAAATTTGTTGGCGGGTTTGTTGTACAGTTCAAGCGGGCTTCCAATCTGCTGAATAATTCCAAACTTCATTACAACGATTTTATCAGCCATGGTCATAGCTTCTACCTGGTCATGAGTTACGTAAATCATTGTTGCCTGAAGTCTGTTGTGAAGTGATGAAATTTCTGCTCTCATCTGTACTCTCAATTTAGCATCAAGATTGGAGAGAGGTTCGTCAAAGAGGAAAACTTTAGGTTTCCGGACGATTGCTCTTCCTACTGCGACACGCTGTCTCTGTCCACCGGAGAGCGCTTTAGGTTTTCTGTCAAGCAGCTCTTCAATATCCAGAATTTTGGCTGCTTCACGTACACGCTGATCAATCTCTTCTTTTGGAAATTTTCTGATTTTCAGACCGAAAGCCATGTTGTCGTAAACGCTCATATGCGGGTAAAGAGCGTAGTTCTGAAATACCATTGCAATATCTCTGTCTTTCGGCGGAACGTCATTAACGACTTTCTCATCGATGTACAGTTCACCGCTTGTGATATCTTCAAGTCCTGCCACCATTCTTAATGTTGTGGACTTCCCGCATCCTGACGGACCTACGAGTACTACAAATTCACGATCCTGAATATCAATATTAATGCTGTCTACAGCCTTAACATTGCCGTCATACACCTTAGAAAGGTTTTTCAAATTTACTGTGGCCATGTACTATCCTCCTAATTATCTTATGAATTTAACGATACTATGAAAACAGCAAGGTGTCAATGCATTTCAAAACTCAACAATATGTTCCATCAGGAGTCTGTCGGATTTAGGATTTTTCAGCCGGAAAATTCAGATTTTAATCTGAATGCTGTTAAGGCAGACAGACTCAAACCAGTATTGTATGATACTATCGTGATAATGAGCGCAAAAACTCCCTACCGCACCTACAAAACCTATTTGACCCGAAAGTATGGAGCATCTGCCTATCGCATAGGGGTTGATGGAGGATTCTCCTGCCCAAACCGTACACCCGATGGACTCGGGGGATGTACCTATTGTGATGATACCGGAGCAATCGCTGTCTATCATAGACAGAAAGAGGCAGGAGAGGCACAAAAGTCCTATAGTAACGGTTCACCGGGGATTGGAGTAAAAAGCTATTATCAGTATAAGCCGCTCGTGAAACGGAAAGAGTACATAAAAATGCAGATAGAGCAGGCAAAAAAATTTCTCGAAACCCGGTACCGGGCGCAACTATTTTTACTCTATTTTCAGGCTTTCTCCAGTACGTTTGATGAAGTGTTTGTATTGAAGGAACTCTATGATTATGCGTTGAGCCTCATGGAATTTAAGGAATTAATCGTTTCAACCAGACCTGATTGTCTGGATATTGAAAAAATCCGTCTGCTGGCATCATATAGAGAAAAAGTTGGAGACGTTTGGGTGGAGCTGGGACTGCAGACAAGCGTTAATGCCACGCTGGAAAGAATTAACCGGGGGCATACAGTCGAAAAGTTTGTGGAAATCTTTAGAATTCTGAGAAGTAACGGGATTAAAATTTCGGTTCATGTCATTCTTGGTTTGCCGGGGGAGAGTTATGCTGAAATAGCAAGAACTGCCGATCTGATTACTGAATTGCATCCTGAGTCTGTAAAAATCCATAATCTGCATATTCCTGATAATACACATATGCTCAAAGAATACCTGCATGGGGAACTGCTGGTTCCATCGACAGCAAGACATCTATCTTATACAACCTGTTTACTAGAGAGAATACCTGACGATATAATAATTCAACGGCTCACCTGTGATACACCCAGTCACCGGTTAGCAGCACCAAGAGTATTTCAAAAGAAGGGAGCCTTTATTTCGCAGTTGGGAAAAAAGATGAGTACTAATAATAACTATCAAGGAAGATACCTTGAGAAAAGTGTGGGCACATGAAGAAAAACAGAGTTTCTCTGGCAGAGATAGTTGTCTGGATTGCAGCATCAATAACCATAATTGTACTCTCTCTGGTTTCAGGATCAAAAATACAGACTGCTGTAGCTATAAGCGATAAAATTCAGCATCTTGCAGCCTATACCCTGCTGGGTTTTTTATCTTTTTCAGCAGTACGGATTCTGAATCTGCCCGGATCCCATAATATAGTGATCGCTGGATTATGGGCATTCGGCTACTGTACCGCCATGGGGGGGCTGCTTGAAATACTTCAGCAGCTGACCGGAAGATTTCCTGATATTGTAGATTTTGCCGCAGATGCAGGCGGATCGTTTATCGGCATCAGCTTATCCTGGATCGTTTTACGGCTCTATCAATTGTTTATAAGAAAGCAGAAAGAGGATTGACAGATGGAAAAGAGACAACAGTACATTGGGGCAATAGATCAGGGAACAACCAGTACCCGATTTATTCTGTTTAATGAAAAAGGTGAAATAATTGCATCTCATCAACTGGAACATAGGCAGATTTTTCCGCAGCCTGGATGGGTTGAACATAATCCTATGGAAATCTGGAATAATACGGTACTGGCAATCAGTGAAACTCTGAAGAAATCCGGAACCACTGCTGACCAAATCTCCGGAATCGGCATTACCAACCAGCGGGAGACCGTGGTAGCTTGGGATCCAAAAACAGGAAAACCCTGCTGGAATGCGATTGTATGGCAGGACCTGAGAGGTAAACCATTTGTTGATGAACTTATTGAAAAGCTGGGAGCAGATAGTTTGCGGGATAAAACAGGTCTGCCCCTCAGCCCCTATTTTGCAGGATCAAAAATACGCTGGATGCTTGATAATGTGGAAGGATTGGCTTCCAAAGCCTCTGACGGGAGTGTTATATTCGGAACTATGGATACCTGGCTTCTCTGGAATCTTACCGGTGGGAGTTCAGGAGGTGTCTTCATAACCGATTTCACCAATGCATCACGCTATCAACTGATGGATCTGGAAAATCTCTGCTGGGATAGAGAACTGCTTGAATTATATAAAATTCCTGAAAAATCACTGCCCGAAATTAAACCCTCAATAGGGGTTGTCTACGGCTATATTGATACACATATCCTACCAGGAGGAAATGTCCCATTGTGCGGAATACTTGGAGATCAGCAATCCGCGCTCTTCGGTCAGGCCTGTTTCTCTGAGGGAATGGCGAAGAATACCTACGGAACCGGATGCTTTCTGCTGGTGAATACCGGAGAAAAAATTTGTCAGTCAAAGCACGGTCTGCTGACCACCGCTGCATATCACAAAGCTGGAGAAAACCCTAAATATGCACTTGAAGGATCAATAGCAGTTGCCGGGTCACT
>JADHUD010000090.1 GCA_016784705.1 Spirochaetia bacterium
AAAACCTCTTGCTTTCAGAGCGTAAATTGCTCCACGGCTGACCGCACCAAAACTGAATATAACCACTTTACGCTCATTGCCGTAGTGCCCGTCGATTCCTTTCAGCTGCAGTGCATGTAATACGGCACAATAGCCTGCAAATTCGTTGTTTTTATAAAAAGTGTGGCGTCCCATCTGCCCATTAGGGCTCCAGACAAACATATCTTCAAAAGCAATAAGTGTCTGCTTGCGATCGATAGCGGCCTGTGTATGCGATCTTTGCTGTACGCAATGCGGATAGCCCCAAAGAATTCCGCCCTCGCATAATTCTTCCAGGTCTCTTAACACTGGTTTGGGAAGAATTACATTCCCAATCCCGGCCAGCAGTTCATGACGTGAGGCAACACCACCGGACTGATCCGACATTTCTGAATCGGTTATACCAAAAGGAATTCCATACCCCTCCTCAAATATCAACTGACGGCGCACTTGTTCGGGAAGACGTACTAAATGTTCCGGATGGATTGGAACACGTCTCTCATCCTCTTTTCTTGAAGTGCCAATGACACCGAATTTCAATTTATCCATAATTATTCCTTTTTTTACAAATCTTTTGTGACTTAACCAAGCATTATTAAAAAAAATACAGAAAATTCATAACAACCAGTTACAATAGCTTTAGCGTTGAGCAGGAAATTTCCTGTCCTCAACGCCATAACTGGGTTAGTCTTCTAATTTCCACTCCGACCGATTAAAAGGCGGGTTTAGTTACAGTATTCTGATCTAAAGCAACATTGCTCTGTGCAAAGAATCTCCCGTTCACTGACGCTCCGGTCACCATAGTGATTGCGGTTTGACTTAAGACTATTCCTTCAAAATGCGCACCTGCCTGCATTATTGCTTCTCCGGCAACCTGCCAGAAAATATTTCCTGCAAGCGCTCCTCCAGCCAAGATAACGTTTTTATTCGCAGACATATTAAGATTACCCGATATCTGGAATATCCATACATCATTTGCTGCACCACTGATTGTGATATCACCGGTTATACCAACATTTGAACCCCATGTATAAAGACCGGGAACAAGGGTGTCGCCGTTTAGCGTACCGGTATTCAGGTCGGAAAAATCAGGTGTAATACGGCTTGCTGCGTCTGTATATGCTGATTCCATATCTGAAACAGCGGTTGTCATTAATTATTGTCTATAATTCATCTATTCATCTATACATATGATCCCGTCACTGATCGTCTATACTACAAGCTACAAGTATGTGTATAACGCGTCTGTACGGGACCGCACATAAGAGGTGCTGATAGCGGGATTCTTGTTATATCGGGAAAGATTATTACACGTGAAATAACGGTAATTACAACAGTAAAAGTTCTGTTATCAGAAGTTTCGCTTTCTTACATGTTTTCCGTGAAACCTGGCAGCAGACTTTGCAAGATTTTCGGAGATGATAATACCCAAGGCCGTAAGCGTCAAGAGCGCACAGGTGATGTAGAGGGGAAGAATATCTCCTCCTGTATCCATCGGAAGCACCGGCAGTACTCCGAGGGTGGTGTTGCTGGCTGCATGAAAAAGATGAATCAGCAGAAGACTTCCACCAGTGTTATTGTAGATCCAGGTTATCACTACTGAAAGAGCAACATCCTGAAGAATAAAAAGCCAGAAGGGTATATTCTGATGAAAATTTCCTTCAATATAGAAAAGCGGCAAGTGCCAGAATCCCCATATACATCCAATTATTACACTAGACTTCAATGCTCCATATTTCTGCTGCAAGGCGGGAAGCGCAAATCCCCTCCATCCAGTCTCTTCTCCGGTTACACTGAAAACAAGAATATATATAAACACAGGAATTATGAGGTATAATTTACGCGGATCGTTAAACATCAGTCTGTTTCCGTTACATGATAAATAGATCCAAATAGACAAAAGAGACAGTACTGCTGTCGAAAGAAAACTGAATATATACCAAAAAAATCCGACCCTCCATATAAGAAAGGGCTTTAACAATTTTACTATTCCGTGCAGACCCTCTTTATTTCCGGTCAGCAGGAGAGCGGCTGTTGTCGGACCAAAGGTTCCGATAACCCGTAATAAAGAATTTTCTTCTCCGGTAAAAACCATAGGAATCCAGCATATCCATGAGAAGCAGAATGTCAGTGTAAAAAAAACAGGTACGGATTTATAATCTTTAGTTGCAACCATTGGTAACCATCGCTTTGAATTTCCACCTAGAAGAATAGAACTGTATCTCCATATTGTCGAGGCTCTTGCATTAATTATGGTGAATATCTCTTATCGTGAACTGCGCATAACTGTGTTCGCCGTCTGACAGCTTCCAGAATGCTTCTATTCGCATGGGAATTTTCATGCCGTTTACCTCTTCATAGTCACTGACCCGCCCTATCCATGTTTCCAGGTTCTCATTTCCCATGTAACGCTGGGTCTCCAGTTGGGTAATTTCTCCCTTTTCATTGAAGCTGACCTTATAGTTGAGGATCTGATCCTTGTAATGAAAGGTTAGTTTTGCCTCATCACCATTAATTGCTGTCCACTGAAGCCGTGTGCTTGGTAGCAGATTAGTAGGAAACCAGACGCTCTCGCCCAACCACCGAAGGAGTTCCCCCTGATCATATTCAGGGCCTTCTCCGTCTACAACTTTGAAAAGATTAAGTAAAAAGACTTTAATCTCTCCTTTCCCGGAGATAAACGCATCCCAGACTGTAAAGAGGAGTGTTCTTCCTTTCCATAAAAAACCGGGTTTTTCAATGGTGAAATGCTGTTCTCCTTTAATAGGGATCCAGTTCCTGTCGAGAGCAGTTTTAAACTGGCCGTCATGCTTTAGATAAACCGAGCTTATATAGGGCTGCCCATTCTGAAGAGAATATTTAAAATATCGCTGAACAGGCTCCGGCAGGCCTTGGAGCTGATCCTCATGATAGGTTTTAGCTTGCTGGGGTTCCACAGATGACTGTAGTCTTCTTACCTCATCCCGAATCTGATTCGCAACAAGACAACTTCCTGCAAAATATATCAGACAGGGAACTAGAAGAATAGTTAAAATAGTTATAATCAGTACTTTGTTCATATTTTACTCCTGAATAGCTGTTTCTTATGGTTTCTCAGCAGCAATGAGTATTGTGCTGCTGCTGACGGTATCTGGGTCTGAACTGATATTTTTCCGGTCATGTACTGAGAACTCCATAAGAGCAGAATTAATTCCGGCATTTTTGTTTCTAAAACCATTGTGCCTGCGTGTCCTCCGATCTCTGCCGTATTCAAATGCCATTTTTTCAATGGAATAATGTGATTCAAACATTCTTTCTTCTCCTCGATTCAATATAATTGTAAAACTAGCGGAGATCAGGTTGTTTGGTATATACGGGTTTCCCCCTATTTTTTCTGGATTTCATACGGGATTTTACTGATATTTCAATTTTTATGATTACGTAGTTATACTTATACACGTTTTTCATGGGGTCAGGCCTTTGCGGATATCTGCCTGGCCAGTTCCAGTTTGTTTTTTACAGAACATTTACGGTAGATATTATATACATGAGTTTCAACCGTACGGTGAGATACAAACAGCTTCTCGCCAATTTCTTTATTGCTCTTCCCGCTCAGCAGGAGGAAAATAATCTCTTTCTCCCGGGGTGTTATACCGAATCTGGAGGCATATTCTTCTGTCAGAACAGCTGAACCGGGACTCTCCTGATGATAATTCTTAACTATCAGATACATCAAAGTAATCGCTCCCCATAAGAAACATATCAGCCCGGCCGTAAAAAGAGTTATGTGAAGCTCCTGCAGGGGCGTTGTTACCATAGAAAGAAATATTGACTGTAAGACCACGATATAATAAAAAAAAACAGCTGAGATAGAGAAAGGGTATAACAACACCGTAATAATCCCGGTTCTTGACTCTACGTATCCGGATTAGTCCATATAGTGTAATAGTCCCTAGATAACCATTAAGAAAAACCGAACCTGCTCTATCAAGCTTCCATTCAGGATATAAAATGGCAATAATTACCATAGCAAGAAAAATTCCAGCCATGACAAAAGTTAAAACTTTTTGTCTTTGTTTTTGTTTTTGTTTTTGCTTATCAGGAAAAAGACTGAATATAAAGCCGGGAACCGCAATCAAAAGAAATAGAGCAATAAAAAAGGTTAAATACATAGTAAGGTAATCAAGGAAGGGTGCTGCCGGCGGGAGATAGACTTGGCTGAAAAATTCATATGTATTGAAAATAGTAAAGAAAGCATAAACTGACAGGTAAACCAGATAGAAAAAAAGCCAGCTGGGTTTTAGCCGACCATAAACAACATATGCAGCCCCCATTGATGCAAAAAGAAGAGTAAACCCCAAAATATTAAACCAGAAAATCAGCTGCTCCATTGTTTCCTATAGTAACAAAAAAACAGGATTGATCAACCAGGAGAGCAGAAAAAACCTGTAATTGTGGTTATAACCTGATTTTTTTATACTGCTGACATCTTCCATATTCCACTTGACCTGCTGCAATTCAGTCCTTGATGTAATCCGGAAGTTCTTCAAATAAGAAATCTTTTTACCCAAATACACAATTATACCCACTGCACATACTGAGTATTGACAGAAAATTTTTGAGTGTTATATAATTCAATACAAAGCTATTTGCAGACCAGGTATCATTATAGGCCGCAATCAGGGAGATCTGCTTCAACATGACTATCCCCAACAATTCTGTTATTCCACATATAAATCACCTGCTCGCGGTTCTTCCCGAAAATGAAAAAAAACATCTTTTACCTAATTTGCAGCTCGTTTCCCTTCCCCTGGGCAAAGTTCTTTATGAATCCGGCGGCATACTGAATTATGTCTATTTTCCCACAACCGCAATTGTGTCCCTACTGTATGTTTTGGAAAATGGTGCATCCGCGGAAATTGCAGTGGTCGGAAATGAGGGTATGGTTGGTATAGCACTCTTTATGGGGGGCGAAACCATGCCTAACAGAGCTGTGGTCCAAAGTGCAGGTGAAGCCTATCAATTGAAGGGATCATTACTTAAGTCAGAGTTTGTCCGCGCAGGAGACTTCCAGCATCTTCTATTGCGGTATACGTTGGCATTATTTGCTCAAATGGCGCAGACCGCTGTGTGTAACAGACATCATACGATAGATCAGCAGTTGTGCCGCTGGCTGCTGCTGAGCCTCGACAGACTACCTTCTAACAATCTCACCATGACTCAGGAACTGATTGCCAATATGCTGGGTGTTCGGCGGGAAGGGGTAACCGAGGCTGCCGGTAAATTACAGCAAGCAGGATTAATTAACTACAATCGAGGTCATATAACCGTATTGGACCGGGTTGGTTTAGAGGCACGGGTATGCGAGTGCTATAAAGTAGTGCGTGACGAGTTTCACAGGCTGCTGCCGGATGTAGTAAAATTGAGATAACTGGTTTGATGGAAAAACTGCGCATTATGCTGATTTTCCACACATCTCAATAATGACAAACCTATAATCCAAGGGGTTTTTGAAATTCGCAGGGAACACCGGTTTGGCAAAGCCCGCACCCGTAATCACCTTCCCAGCCAAAATTCATTTGCCCATAGCCTTTAATCGTCCCATAGCCATGATTTGCACAGAGATCTTTATCTCTTTCCAGATGTGTCTCCCCTATTGAACCAATCGGGCATCTCTCAATACAAACCCCGCAGCTTCCTTTAGCACTCTTTAAACACCAGGCAAATGGATCTTCCCCGTAAGGACGAATATCCGGTTTCAATAGGGCGGCAGTAACCACACTGCCCAATCGATGAGCAATTCCCTTTTCCGTTATAAGTCCGCCGGAAATACCAAATGTTCCAGCTCCGGCAATAAAAGCGGTGTGCCTTTCCGACCACATACACGACAAACCTGCACCAGGACGACGTTCAACTACATTTTCTTCATGCAGCTGCGGAGCAATCGAGTCAAATCCCCGGGACAGAAGAAATTGTTCCATCCCGATACGAAGTTTATTATTAATGTGCTCCCCAAAAGTACGTGTATAAGCCCATTCAATTGAAGGATACAGAATCTCCTTACTGTTTGAAATTCTTGCTGATTCAGAAGCGGGAAGACACCAGACTATCACGGATTGAGCAGTCGATTCAGGATAACGCTTCTGCAGAATCTCGTTGGGGGTCCAGTGAAAGTCCCCTATAAGCTCCTTAAGCTGAGCAAAAAGAGGGTCCTTTGCCGAAGCAATCCGAATAAAGGGTTTGTGCCAGATTAATTCTGCATTATTGTCGTTAAGAAGATGGCAGTTCTCTTTTTCCAGAATTGATTCAAGAGTATCTTTGATCTCAGAGCGTGTCACAAGTGCTTTCATATGTTCCCTATAGAAAAACGGAACTTTTCATATACTGCCCTTTGGAATTTCTCCATCCCCATCAAGAAAAATAGTCTGGGTAGGATAGGCAAACTCTATACCTTTTTCTCTAAACGCTGCATATATCCGCCGATTTATTTCCTGCTGAACATCCATATATTTAGGATATTCCGGGCTTGGTATGTAGTATACAGACTCAAAGTCCAGCGAAAAAGTTCCGAATGCTTTAAAGTGTGAACGGTCACAGGTTACACCCGCAACAGTTTTGACAGTCTCTATGATATGACGGATTATTACAGGAATTTCTTTTACATGCTCTTCGCTTGTTTGGTAGGTAACCCCGACCGTGAAAGCAACCCGCCGTTTATTCATTTTTTTATAATTATGGAGACGTGAAACTGAAAGGTTTGTATTGGTCACTACAAGTATTTCACCCTGTAAGGTACGGATGTGTGTAGTTTTAATGCCGATTTTTTCAACAACTCCCATTTTATCATCAAATACAATAAAATCACCCAGTTCAAAGGGTTTATCAAACAAAATTACAAAGTAATTGAACAGATCACCCAGAATTCCCTGAGCAGCAATCGCCACAGCTATACCGGTAACACCAAGACCTGCTATGGCAGTAGTTATATTATATCCGAGATTTGAAAGTATAAACAAAAAGCCTACAATCCAAATAATAAGCTTTACCAGAACCATAAGCGGTTTTATGCTTTTTTCGAGAGGTACATGCGATTCTTTGGAGAAATATTTAATAAAACTGAGTTCTATACTTTTATTGATGGATCGAATTATTACCAGAGTGATAATTGCGGTAAAAATGCTGTTTACTGTAGTTTTAACAGTATCACTAAATGTCAGCCGGGTAAGTCCTATTGATAACAGGGCAAGAAAAACCAGCGGCAGTACTATCTTTTGTATAAAATGCAGTACAGCTATTGACCTCAACTGACTCTCCGTGGCTATTTCCTGTTCATTACGCAATTCAACAGTTTTAACCCAACGGTTAATAATAAACCCAACAAGTACTAAAACTACCGTACCCGACACTACAATAAGGAGTGATATCATATATGAGAGCAGTGAGTTACCCCAATATATGTGTGTTAAAAAAATTTCTTTCATGCAGACCATTTTAACCTACAATATGAATTTAATCAATTTATACCTAAACACAGATAACAACATAGACAACTTTTTACATATTATAGATTTATCCGTTAAGTGATTGTAATCGAAGACTTGTTATAAGTTACTAAGCAGGAATTATTTTCTCAATCGTAATTGCCCTCAATCGAGATTGCCCTCAATCGTAATTGCCCTTACCGGAGAACCATCGGCCTTTCTGTTTTTGAGCGGTAAAATACTTAAAATAAAATATTCTTCACCTATAGATGCAAAATTACATAAGTTCTCAATTATAAGTATGTTCTTCTGCAAAAAAATTTTATGTACATTGAATGAGTCAGAATTCATCGCATCAATTGAAATTGCATCAATACCAACACCCTTCAAGGTGAATGTTGACAACCATTCTGCCGACTCTTCACTTAAAAATGGAAAATTTTCAAAATACTCGGCATCTCCCCAATAATGCTCCCAACCTGTTTTAAGCAGTATGAACTCTGCATTACCAATTTTTTCTTCATAGTGTTTTAAACGATCAACACCTATTCTGGTACCCCCAAACCCACCCCCAACACCTTCCGCCTGAGAAAAATCCAGAATTACAGCTTTTCCGATAAAGTGCTCTATGGGCAGATCATCTAAAGACAAACCATCGCTTAAAAGATGGGCAGGAGCATCGATATGTGTACCTGTATGCGAATATAAGGTTATTTTTGTCTCTATAAATCCATCATTTTCAAACGTGGTTCCCTTCTCAAAGAGAGGCTGTTCTGTTCCGGGAAAAACAGGCATATCGGGATGAACCAGATGTGTTAAATCAGTGATCTTCATAATAATTTCCTAATACCCACTGCGGTTATCACTCTTTGCCGGGAAAATCCGGCTCCGGGGGGAACAGTTGGTCACGAATTTCCATAAGCTCTTCAGCAGTATCAATTTCTTCGCTGATCGGTGCAAGCATCATCGGGCTGAGACCCAGATCAGAAATCTGTAACGATTCAGAAGGCTGCGCCAATATTTTTCGGGAAGCACCAATGACAAATTGCTCTGATTTGTCTTCAACATATCCATACAGTGTTCCATTTGCATGTAATGTAAGATAGTTGGTAAAAATCTCACGTCTTGTAATATAGATTTCACCTTTAATCAGGTTGGCAATCGTAATATCCACTGTTACCCCGGGGTTCCCATCACCATCCGGATCAATCAGATTGGGATCTTCCGGATCACGGGAAAGCGGAATTGAAGGATCACCGGTAATTCCCAAGAGTGTTGGTGTAGG
>JADHUD010000091.1 GCA_016784705.1 Spirochaetia bacterium
GATCGATCTGGCTCATTGAAGATTCTCCATATGGGTTCAAACATTCAGACATTTACATGGTATACTTCAAACCAAGCCAAGTCAACGCTCTCAAATAGCACCCCAGGGCAATCGCTTAAAAAGGATTTCGCATTGGGGTGTAGCCCGAAAATGATTATTTCCCCCTAGCTAAAGCCACCTACCGAGAGCATCCCGTGGTTTTCCGGGAAGCTTTTTACAGGCGCGAAATATATCGGTTGAAGCAAATTCACGTTCCTCGTTGATGCGTTGTACCAGTAATTCATATTCCTCTCTGGTGAAAGAATGCTCCTCACAGAGTATGTTGAAATCAACAGGTTTCCACTTGTTTTTCATGATACACCTCTGGGAGAAAAGAGTTCACCAGATGCCGGTTGGATGACGGGACATGACCGGCAACCCATGGTTGCCAGCCACCACTGCTCTAAGATCAGATCGCGCTCAGTGCGGTAGTCAGCAAGGCATCCATCCCAGAGTACCTCCGGCAAAGCTTTTACTTTGCCGGAGGTGTCTGTGACATACCGGTGGAGCCAGGACGATATGATATCACCATCGCTATCCGATACGATCTGATCCAGGTTAACCAGAAGCCAGGCCATCTGGTCGATCAGGATCGCGTGCAGGAAGATGAGATCGCGGCTCTCCTTAGGCGAGAGTTCCCGGGACCGGGACACGGTCGAATGGTTGTCGTTGGTGCAGGCAGAAGCCTGTGGCTTGACCTTACTCATAGCTCATAGCCCTCCTTTTGTTTGGCGATGTGAGACTCCAGCGTCTTCGTAGTGAGAAACTTCGTCCTCCAGGGATGATCTGCGGCGGGCTTCGTCTGTCGCCGCTTCCTCTGCACCAGCTCGGGGTCGAATTCCTTGCTGTGAGAGCTTCTTTTAGGGACCTCTCTAAGGATGTAGAGTTCGTCCTTGATGTTTGCCAGCAGCGTACCGTCGAAGGCTTTGATGACGAACACCTTTGTTCCCTTCGTAAAGAGCTTGGGATGCCGTGAGATCGGTTCCTGTGCCCAGGGCTGGTAGTAGGCGTTGTGGTACTTGATACTGTTTCCCGCATCTACAACGCGTTGAGAGACCACCGCAAGAATTGCATTGATCTCCTGTTCGTCGGGAGCCTGCAGGAAGGTGCTGGTTTTTGCGTCCTTTTCGTCCTTGAGGGAGAACTGTGCATTGAAGGTAATCAGGTAGTCGGACAGGAATGCATTTGCCTCCTCGATGGTGGAGATACCGTGACGAGCCAATTCGACCGGAATCCTACCCTGGAGTGTACGATTCAGTCTTTCGACACGCGCCTTGAACTGCGGGATCGAGTTGGCCTTGATGCTGATACCAAGGACTTTACAGGCAGCACTGAACTGAGTGAAGGTGTCCTTCTCCTCATCGGGCGTGGCTCTCAGAGAGTACTCGAAGACCGTCCTTCGATCTGTCCTGAAGCTCGATGGGATACCGTAACGCTTGAGGATCATGTACAGCACCTGGTAGTAGCCATTGAGGGTCTCCTGGGTATCGAACCATGCTCCCACCACCTCGCTGGTCGCATCGTCGATGGCAACATGCAGATGCCATTTGCCCGCATTCCTTACCCAGACAAGCTCACTGGCATCCATCTGGATCAGTTCTCCGAAATATTTGCTTCGCGGTTTGCGTGGATGCGCATCGGCTCCATCGAGCATAGAGAAGGCTGCATTGATCTGCTCGCTCTCCGCCTTGCTCAGTTTCTCCTTTCTGGCTATCATCCTCAGCCTTTTCTCCATCTCCCTCTTAGTCGCCTTCTTTGAGCAGGGGGAGACGAATCCTGCCCGCTTCAGGATCGAATGTACCGTCCCGTCGGAGATGGTGATGCCGTGGTCTTCCTTAAGGATTTCCATAAAATGGGTGAAGCTTGCATTGCTGTATTTTTCCCTGTACAGCTGCTCTGCCAGCTTTCTCGTCTCCTGCGGCACCGTCGTCGCAGGCTGGCGTCCCTTGTTGCGATGGCTGAACAGTGAAACTTCCCCGCTTTCGTACCATTTCGTGTACTTCAGAAGCGTTTTTCGGGTACACCTGAGCTTCGTTCTGCCCCGTCTGATGGCCGTGTCGGTACAGCCAAGCTCAACAACTTCCTTTGCTATGCGGTACTTCTCCTGTTCATTGGGCCTCAGTTCCTTCAGTTCCACTTTCTGCTACCCTCCCGGGGATGATTTGCATCCCTTCCAGGCGGTCTCTGCACCCCCATCCCTATGGGTTTCATGCAGCTCCCCGCACTCATAGCCGATGGTAGCCCCGACGAGATCGAAAAACATGCAAAGGTTGTTATTTCCTGCATAAAAAAGATCAAGGACATACCGGAGCCAGCAGTCACCGAGTTCCTTGAGATATGAACTCAGCGCATGAAAAATGGCTTCCTTATTGATGATTTCTCCAACGGCTTGACAAAGGCTCTTCACGACGGTTTCCAGCATACCTCTGTACCAGGATTTCCAGTAGCTTTTCGTCCTCGGGCTTGCCAGAGAGTAGTCATTCCTGTCCTCCAGCACCGATTGTATCTCGGTGAGGCTATACTGCTTGTTCCTGATTATGTCATCCGGATAGATCGTCTTGTACTGACCAGTATGTGGACAACGGCCGACGGTTACGCTTGTCGTTTCTTCCGTCGGGCCTTCCTCTCTGGTCTGTCGCCTGCCCCTCTTTCGATTGAATTCATATTCAAGCGGTTCAAGGCTGGTTCCGCAGACCAGTCTGCCGTTGCCCTTGTTCAAGGATGGATGATTATTCTCTTGAATTTGAACTGTTTACGTGCTATTGTTCTCATACATTTTTGGGGTGAGGAGCAGCTTTGTCTTGTCGTTGAGAGTGGGCTTCTCCTCTCCTTTTCTCCCTTCTGTTTTCTTTTTCCGTTTCTCTATTAAACCATAGCTTTACTCTCAGTGGAATTAATCATTTGAGATTCGATTGGGATTTTTCTTTTTCGAGGCAGGTTTCTATGAACAAGGGTAAAAATTGAATTGACGTTTCTCTTTTTAACGTCTACACTTACTAACAAGAAAGAACGCAGGTAGAGAAATCGGGTGCTTTCTCATAACCCGGAGGTCGCAGGTTCGAGTCCTGTCCCTGCTATAGAATTATTTCTTGTTCTGTAAGGATTTACAGAACGTTGCTCCCGGAAGAGCCGGTGTAACCAAATAAACTGACACCTGTACTGTCACCTAGACAGCACAGACTGGAGGATTTGGATGCATCGGTTTTCTTTGTATATGAGAGGAAAGGTCTTCTACGTGAAGTTCTGGAATGAAGAAATCCAGAATTATGATCATGGGGTCAGCACCGGTAAACGTTCCAGGAACGAGGCCCTGGTGAAAGTCAACGAATGGCTTCGCTACGGGTACACCGGAAGAGATCAGGAAAAGACAACAATCCAGGATCGACTTCAATTTCAAACTATTCTCTACTATCTATCCACCATGGAACTCACTGATAAACAGAAGGATCGTCTTGTCGATGTTCTGGTTGATCAGGGGATTGTCACTGAAAACGCTACCCTTCCCGAAGAAGCTGCAGAGGAAGAATGCATTCTTCTCATCCCCTTCCTCGAGGAGTTCTGGGATTACGACAACTCTCCCTACGTCCGGGAGAAACATGCCTACGGCCAGAGCATCGGCAAACGCCACTGTTATGAACAATCAAAGAGGATTTCCCACTGGAGATCCTCTTTTGCCCCGGATACCCGGCTCAAGGATGTCACAAAAGAGGATCTCAAGTTCTTTCAGCTGGAGCTCAAGGATAAGGAGCTCGCTCCCAAAACGATCAATAATATCGTAACGGTCGGGATCGTTCCTTTCGGCTGGGCTGCCGACCGGGGAGATCTGGAAGTGAATCCTGCAATCGGCTTACGAAAATTCTCAGGAACCTCGAAGAAGAGAGATATCCTCAATCCTGAAGAGGTACAGCAGCTATTCTCTTCCAAGTGGGATGATGAACGATCAAGAGTCGGCAACCTCCTGGCTATGACAACTGGGCTCAGAGCTGGAGAAGTAGTAGCCCTGAGAAAAGAGGATATCCAGGGAGATAAACTCATGGTCCGTCACAGCTGGAGTTTCTCTGACGGCCTGAAGGCCCCGAAGAATGGAGAAGAGCGGGTAGTTCCCCTACTCCCCCAGATCAAGACAGAGCTGCTGAATCTTCTCAAGACCAGTCGCTATGGGAATGAGGGCTTCATATTCTATGGAACAGAGAAAGATAAACCCATGAATATCGATGTTCTCAATAAGGGTCTCTCAAAAGTCTATGTCACCATGAAGCTGCCGGTTGATAAACGGGAAGATGCTGCCGAACAGGAGAAGGTCAGGGATGCCATGATTGATCGAGGTATCTGTTTCCACTCCTGGAGACATTTCTATGCCACTCATCTCGCTGATAAGATCGAGCTTAGAACCGTTCAGCTGGCCACCGGGCATAAGACTCCGGCAATGGCAGCACATTATGCTGACCATGCCCAGGGTTCTCATCTGGACCAGGTATCAAAGGCAGTAAGCGATGTTTTCAATGAAATGATGAAACCTGATGCAGTAGAAGGGGTCAGTGCCTAAAGGAGACAGAGTTTCTCAGGTGGCAAGAAACAGCATTTTAACCGAGTACAAATCATGATATACTGAGTCTTTAGATATCACTCACGCAAGAGGTTTATTATGGTATTAGCAAAACTCGAAAAAGTTGATCTACGAGAGGTATGGCAACATGAGGCGATTCATTTCACTAATTGGCTTGCAAAGCCTGAAAATCTGGAATTATTGAGCGATGAGATTGGTATTGGTATTAATTTAATCCAGACTGAAGCAAATGTGGGTGCCTTTAATGTTGATATCTTAGCCGAGGAAGAAGGAACTGGAAAGAAAATAGTCATCGAGAATCAGCTAGAGTCTACAAATCATGATCATTTGGGGAAAATCATAACCTATGCTTCTGGTTTTGATGCAGAGACAATAATTTGGATTGTGAAAACTGTAAGAGATGAACATAAACAGGCAGTTGATTGGTTGAACGAGCATACTGACTCAGGAATTAACATTTTTGCCATTGAGATGGAAGTATGGAAAATCGGAAACTCACCTTTTGCTCCGAAGTTTCAAGTAATCGCAAAACCAAATGATTGGGCAAAAACCATAAAGAAAAGCAGTCCACAAGAGGGTATCTCTGATACAAAGGTATTGCAGCTTGAATTTTGGAACAATTTCAAAGAGTATGTTGGTAATAAGAATAAGAATTTCAAGCTTAGAAAAGCACGCCCTCAACATTGGTATGATATTAGTGTTGGGTCATCTTTAGCTCATATTGGTTTAACCATCAATAGCCAACAGAATCAATTAGGATGTGAACTCTATATTCACGATTCTAAAAGTCTTTACAACCATCTGATGGCAGATAAGATGGAAATTGAGCAAATTATTACCGAACATATAGAGTGGATGGAACTGCCAGCAAAAAAAGCATCAAGAATAAAGGTAATGACTGATTTTCATTTCAATCACAAGGATAATTGGCAGAATTCTTATGAATGGCTCTTACAAGAGGTGAACAATTTTCAGGCTGCATTTAGGGAGAGAATAGCAAGTTTTAAAGGGTAACTTACATAGCTCCAATAATTATACATTTTACTATACATTTGTTGACTAGTTTATCACTGTAGTGATATAGTTGGTCTAACATTGTTAGGGCTTAGCCCAGTGCTCCCCAGGTTGGTTCCATAGAGAAGGAGTACTCAATAGATGTTAGAAAAACCGCAAGCCAAAGGATTGGATTCTTTAGCTGGACTGCAGCCGCTGCTTACCTACAAGGAAGCTGCAGACATACTTGCAGTGAAACCCCAGACACTCAGGCAGTGGGTTTCGGCCAAACGGATTCCGTATGTGAAGATCGGAGCTGCTGTCAGGTTCAGTCCTGATCAGCTGGAAGATTTTATCAAAGGATCTTCGAGGTAGCCGGTATGGGAAAAGAACAGCTGCAGAAACTAGCCCTTTGGATACAGAGAGAACTTGGATCACTCGATCATGGAGAGATCCACATCACCCTGAAGGTTCGGGACAAGCACCTTGCCCTGATCGAGAAGACGAAGATCGTGAAGGAAAAACCTGAGTGATCGAGCTTAGAGACCAGCAGAGAGATCTGCTGGTCTTTCAACTTGTAAATATAATGAGCATTAAGAAGAAATTCATCTCAAACAGGAATAATCCATCATCAACGTATATCTCCCGTATTTAAAGAATCTAACCAATCAGAGAAAGTACCTGCCTGGTTTCGTCTTCCTCAGCAGAACTGTCAGTACCAAAGAGAGGATAACAGCACCGGTAAATACTAATACCGCTTTTATAACTCCAGATAGCGAAATATGATAGAAAAGCCCCTGAAGAATAGCAACAAAACCGTAGTGAAAAACATAGATACCAAAGGCATGTGCAGACAGAAACGTCACTACCTTATTCTCCCTCGTGATACAATCGAACAAGGTAACATACCCGACACTTCCCATAATGGCTGCTGCCATCGGTCCCAGCCAGGCAAATGACCCCTGCCTGCTCAGAGGTATTGCAATGCTCAGAAGTGACATACCCAATCCTAATACCAGCCATACAGCTGACCAAACGGAGGGGCTCGCTTTATTATCTAATATAATCCGCGCTTTTACATCTTCATCTGCTGCCGACCCACTTGTATACAAACTGGGCCTGCCGATAAAGAATCCTACTGTGAACATGATGAAATAGGGAATTACTCTGCTTACCTGAATATTGAATGGTCCCCATATATTGACAAAACCGTACCCAGCAAAACTGCCAACCAGCATATAGCCGACTGACATGATAACAAAGATCACCATACCAGTAACAGGTACCGATCGAAAAGCATATCGGTGATCAAGGAGATCCGGATACACACTGTCTATAACGGTAACAATAACGTTGAAGGCAAGCAAAACCCAGAGAAACCACAGATGCTGAGCTGGATGCAAGTATAGACCAACGTCAATCATATAACTGGTATAGGTTCGTAACGATGCATATTGAATCCACCATTCGGTTCCTTTGGCGAACTCCATGAGATAAAAGGTAGTGGGATTGAATAGGTAGGTCCCGATGATGAATACTGTACCGAATTTCGCCAGCCTGTGGAGGATATAGTTCTTTCTCCCCCTTCTACGCAAACTGTCATAGGTAAACAAACCTGACAGAAAGAAGAAAGTATACATAAAGAACTGATCAAAGTAGACAGCTATATACATGAATCCTGTAACATTGTCTGGATCATCAACAGTAACTCCAGGCCCTCCAGGCAGGTAGGCCAGAATGGTATGATGCAGGACCACAAACAACGTCAGCAGCAGTTTTAGATAGTTCAAGCCGATATTCTTATTACTGCGCATAGTATCATCTCCCATTTCTACCATACATTCAGAAAAAACAGAGAGCTCAGCCCCATCAACACCAGTCCAACTACCAGTAAAAATGTATGAGCATGCTCACCCCACAGCAGCCTGCTTCTGGCATGCAAGAGACGGTATACTATAAATTCGCTTCTTTTCAGCGCACTGATGAACAGGAATAATCCAATCAGTACCATAAGAATTCCCCAAACAATATTCATTACTTTTCCTCCTCTGAATTTCTATCAAAGTATAACTGTGATAACAGTGCCCCAAGTTCATTAATATGCTCGATATTACGAACAGTGCTCCACCTTCCATTGGAAACTCTTATTTTAATAGCTCCAATACCCGTCATTGCTCTGTAGGCTGCAACCTGAAAATTCAGCTGGTCATTTATTGGAATAGTGGCCCTCCCCAGCAGCACAATCCTATCACAATATACTTCAAGCAACGTATCAGGACTCGCCAGGAATTCAAATCTTGCTCCGGCTATATACCATAAAGCGATTAGATTAATAATGGTAGCTGCCCCGAACCCTGTCGGGAAATGCCAGGTCAACTGGCCAGCCTGATACGTGAAGACAGTAAGTATGAGCAGACTGACCAGCAGTCCTGATAAAAACAGGGTCAAGATATCATACAGCCGTCGCATCTTCACAGATCTCTTTCCTGTAAACAAGACACCTGTGTATGGGGCTGAAAGCTTTGAAGAAAAAAGTTGATCAACAGATATCTGAAAAAAATCAGCGATTTCTTTCACCACCCGGAATTCAGGTTCTGAGAGATCATGCTCCCACTTTGATACAGCTTGTGCGGTAACATGAACCAGTAAACCTAGCTCTTTCTGGCTCATGTTATGTTTAATGCGCAATTGCCTCAGCTTTTTTCCAAATGTCATGTTATCAATTTCTGTTGTATCTGTGTTCATCTGCGATAAGTATACCGGAAAAATTACCGTTTGTGGTGCAACGATTCGTTGAACAAAGAGAAATTTCAATGATTCCCCGTCACTCCCTGCTTTTTCTCATAGGTCCTCATCCCAGCCAAGCCCAGCATCCCGGTCATGATCGGGATCATCAGGGAGAGGTCGATCACAGGGAACTCGAAGACCTTTCCCGAAGCTGATAATACTGCGATCGCCCAGGGTCTCAGGATATAGTTATTTGCCAGGGAAAGTCCGCAGACCCAACCTATGAATGGCCTCCAACCAGCCACGAAGGCAGACTGATGCTGCGCTTCAGCAAGGTTGATCTCAAGCTGGGTGTGCTTCTGCAGATTCTCTGCTTGCAGGGCTATCCTCTCA
>JADHUD010000092.1 GCA_016784705.1 Spirochaetia bacterium
AATGTCAGCGAGCTGCTTGAAGAGATTCGTGCAGCAAGGATCAATAATGAAGACCCCCCCTATCATTTTATTGAAGTAATGGCTTGTCGTGGAGGTTGTATTGCTGGCGGCGGACAACCCTATTCGACCACTGACAATATTCGTGAAATGAGAATTGCCGGCCTCTATAAAGATGATGCGATGAATGTAATCCGGTGTTCACATGATAATCCTGAAATAAAACATATCTATAAGGATTATCTTGGCACCCCTTTAAGTGAGAAATCTCATCACCTGCTGCATACAACCTATCAACCTAGACCAATCTACAAAAAATAGCAAAAATGAGCTGAATATTCCTGTCCCCGGTTCTCTAGCCGGGGACTTTTGCTTTATACTTATTGCGAACAGTAAATATGTTTGATAGAAGAGGAACATCGCTATGAGTAAGAAAATAGTCAAAACTTTCATAATTGATACAAATGTTCTTATTCACCGATCGGATGCAATACTCTCATTTAAAGAGTGTGAAGTTGTTGTACCAATTTGGGTACTTGAAGAGCTGGATAAGCTTAAGACCTATTCTGATGAAAGGGGTCGAAATGCCCGGCAGGCTATCCGGTTTATCGAAGAGCGGACCGGCCACAATGATCTCGCAAAAGGGGTGAAGATTGAAAATGGATCGACTCTAAGGATAGCCCTGGAATTTGACAGGAAACTAACTGTCGATCTGCCGCTGAACAGCAATGACAATAAAATTATTTTCTGTGCATTGACGATACAGAAGCAGGCGGTACACCCGAATATAAAAAAAGAAGTTTTCTTCGTGTCAAAAGATATTAATGCCAGAGTGAAAGCCCGGGCTCTTGGCCTGCATGCAGTAGATTATGAGAAACAGAAGGCTTATCTTGCGAATCTCTATGCAGGGTACAGGGAAGCCAAAGTCTCTCCGGATATAATTGACAGACTGATTAAAGGGGAGAGGATTTTCTGGCAGGATGAGCTCTTTGAGAACGAATTTCTGCTTCTTTCCGATAGTTCCGGGAGAAAGACAGCTGTTCGTTATCATACTCCCGAGGAGGGGAACAGGTATATTGAATATGTTGAAACTTTTGAAAATGGGGTTAGCGGAATAGTACCGTTAAATTCACAGCAGCAAATGGCTTTTGATCTGCTTCTTGATGATAGTGTCTCCCTTGTTACACTTGTGGGCAAAGCAGGAACAGGAAAAACTCTTCTTGCTCTCGCTGCAGGATTGAAAAAAGTTTTTGAAAGCAAAGCCTATAACCGGGTTTTAGCCAGCCGTCCGATTATGCCGCTTGGTAAAGATATAGGATATCTGCCGGGTGACAAGACTGAAAAATTATCTCATTGGATGAAACCGCTCGTTGATAATCTTGAGCTGATAGTTTCAGTCAATAATAAGGCTGATTATAAGAGTGTTGATGCCATACTTACCAGTAATAGAGTTGAAATTGAAGCAATTACCTATATTCGCGGAAGATCACTTCCAAAACAGTTTATCATTGTTGATGAAGCACAAAATCTTTCACCTCACGAGATAAAAACAATTGTAAGCCGCGCAGGGAAAGATACAAAAGTAGTAGTAACCGGAGATCCTAATCAGATAGACAGTCCCTATCTTGATAGTGATTCAAATGGGTTAACGTTTCTGGTGGAATCTTTTAAGGGACAAAAAATATTTGGACATGTTACCCTCTCAAAATCAGAGAGAAGTGAGCTTGCCGAACTGGCTGCGGAGCTGCTATGAGTAATAACATTGTTGACTGTAATCTTCTGGTACACTGTCCGCTTTTTCAGGGTTTGAGTATCGACCGGTTAAACAGCCTTCTTTCCCCACGTTTTTGCCGCACCGTTTTCTACCTTGCAGGTGAGAGAATTTTAACGCAGGGAACAAAATATGATGAACTCTACGTTTTACTTGAAGGAAAAGCGGCAGCACGTTTTTATGAATATTCCGGAAAAACGGTTCTTGTTGAGACCCTGGAGGCTCCGGCACCGGCGGCAGCAGCCATACTCTTTTCATCTGATCCATATCTTCCGGTAACACTGGAAGCAGATTCCGATGTTAAAGTTGCTATAATTACCCGTGCCGGGATAACCAGAATTTTTCAGGCAGAACCGCAGGTTCTGGAGCGGTACCTTAGAGAAACAGGGGATAAAGTTTCGTTCCTTGCCGAAAAAGTTCGATTGGCAGAACTTGCAGGGATACGTCAAAGATTTGCTGATTATATTCTACGGCTTCGCAGCCGCTTTCACACCAATGACCTTATCCTGACGTTATCGAGAGAGAAATTAGCTGAAATGTTTGGATCTGCGCGTCCTTCGGTATCACGTGAAATTTCACGTATGTGCGATGAAGGACTGATTTCAGTTAGTGGAAAGGCAGTTACCATTCTGCAGCCGGAAAAATTAAAAAATTTATTGGAATTGTAACACAGGTTACAGCAGTATAATTTTTATCACACTATAATCTCCTTAATAATTGAGAAGAGAGAGGAGATATCCATATGGAAAGACAGATAATTACTATAAATGAAGAGCGCTGCACTGGGTGCGGAGCATGTGTGCCGGATTGCCCTGAGGGTGCTTTACGGATTATTGACGGAAAAGCAAGGCTTGTCGGAGATCTGTTTTGTGATGGTCTAGGAGCCTGTCTTGGAGCATGCCCTGAAGATGCTATTCACGTCGAGGTTCGGGAAGCTGATCCTTATAATGAACGTGTGGTAATGATTGAGAATATTATCCCTAAAGGGGAAAATACAATACGTGCACATCTATATCATCTGAAAGATCATAATGCTGATACCTTTTTACAGGAAGCGGTCGACACACTGAAGATTAAAGATGCCCGGCTCTATGCAAAATTCAGCAAAGAGATCTATGGTGAACCGGAATCGGCAGCAGAGGAGCTGTCAGTGAATACCTATGAGCATAGTCATGGCGGAGGATGCCCGGGAAGTCTTGCACGCTCATTTGGTGAGCCGGCTAAGGCAGCTGCAGCAGTACACGAAACAGGGAATATTCCTTCTGAACTTCAGCACTGGCCTGTGCAGATGCATCTTATAAACCCTGCATCACCACACTTCAGGAAATCAGATTTTTTACTGGCTGCTGATTGTACCGCATTCAGCATGGGTGGAATGCACCCTGAATTAATAAAAAACCATACACTTGGAATTGCCTGCCCAAAACTGGACGATGGACTTGAAATATATCAGGACAAGATTATTAAACTAATCGATGAAGCGGAGATTAATACTTTAACTGTTTCGGTTATGGAAGTACCCTGCTGTAGCGGTCTTTTACAAATTGCAGTTTCAGCGGCAAAAACTGCCAAGAGAAATATACCAGTTAAATATATTAAAATCGGCATAAAGGGTGAAATTCTACAGGAACAGTGGGTGACTGTCTAGGACAGTGGAAGACTGCCTAGGGCAGTGGAAGACTGTCTAGGACAGTGGAAGACTGCCTAGGGCAGTGGTTGTTAGTATCGAAAAGCAGGCGGTTGTTGATTGAGCTGTTGAAGTAAAAAACCCAAAAATACAGGAAATCTCCCCAAAAAGGGAGGTTTCCTGTGAGTATGCCGATTTACACACAAGGCTGATAAAAATCTGAAAGATATTCTCCCAGTATCGTCATTCTGCAATGCTTAAAATAAACAATTGATCACTTGTGTAGGATGGAGCTAATAAGTAGAGGCCATCTGATGTTATAGCCGAGAGTACCGGGTCTCCGGGATCAAAGGAAACAAAACTGTCATAAGTTAAAATTCCGGTAGTAACGTTTCTGCTGAATACCGTTATCCCATTGGAAATTGAAGCACATACATATACCCGCGTTTGCGCCGTATTAAGAATAACATGCTTTGGACCACCCATATTCGGAACATCAGTTCCTTCATTTATTCTCTGTGACTGATACCACTCTAGAGGTGCTCCGGGAGTAGGCTCACCATACCGGAATTCACTCAAGAAATCGTTTGAAGTTACGTAGAGAGTGTTATTGTTTAAAAAAATGGCATTATTGGCATTTCCCAAACCTAAAGTCCCGGTGCCGACATAACTGAACATAGTATCAAGCACAGGGATACCGGTTAAAGGATCAATATCAAAAAGGAGAAGTGAGCTGCTGCCGTAGCAGGGTATGGCCATCTTTAATCCATTTGGAGAGATTGCAATTTTCCTGGGTGAATCAATAACCGGATTGGTGATATAGGAATAACGGCCAACGGGTACGACTTCGGTCCCGTCATACAGGAAATGATAAATACATCCCTCCAACCTGTCATCAACATAGATATTTCCACCTATGGAATCTATTTCAATATTACTGATAAGCCCGATAGGTTGAGGAGTGCCGTCAATCATGAATGCCGTTTGAAACGCTTCAACAAACACAAGGGCGTCTGTTCCAGGGGTGTGAGAAAAGACAACAAGAGATTTTGAGTATTCTGCAATTGCACAGATCAACCCTCCATCAGCTGATGATGCAATCACTTTCACTCCATTCAAAGGAATTTCAACACTATTAGTAATTGTCTGTTTCAGCACCAGAGAACCGGATTCCATTCGGAAAGTCTGAATGGTATCATCAACTTTTGAGGCAGTAATTATAAGATCATCAGCATTGACCAGCACCCATTCAATGCCATCAAACATTGTATCTTGTGAATTATCATCCATAATCTCTTTAATTGAGAGAGACCCGGTACTTCCTGTCTCAATCGCTGTAAATATTTCGGAAATTGACCCGCTGCTCCCTGCTGTAGAAGTAGCTGCAAGTACATCCAACCGATGAGGACCGGCTGCAGGGGTAATGGTGCAGGTTGTTCCGGTCAGCAGATATGTACCATCAAGATACCAGTCGATGGAAAGCGCTGCAATATCCTCTGCGGATACATTTGAAGGAGTAAAAGTGAGCTCTATGGGAATACCTGCTGTAACAGTTACAGGAATACCGGTAATAACTCCTTCAACGGGTATAGTGGTAGAATCGGTAAGCGTAAGTGAAACATCACTCTTCATAGTATCAAGATTCAATACAATATTTCCTGTACTGGTAATACCATCTGCTATACGGACAGCTTCCACACATCCGGCTACAGATATACCATAGGAGAAAAGTTCACAGCGCAGAATGTAGGATCCGGCCGGAAGAGCTGTTTCGTATGAAGCTGAACCTGCTGCAATGGTGGGAGTAACTTCTGTTTCCACCCCTCCCTGAGGATAGAGATAGAGATGGAACTCTGGAGTAAATGTCAGCGAACTATCCCAGGTTATTAATACAGATACCGTACCTGCTCCATAGTATTCATCCAGCACTATAGCTGTCTCGTTAGAATCCGGAGTGAGACTGAATAATGTGCTGCCGGAAATCAGTCTGAATCCATTCTCATTCCACCCGTATGCAGTAATTTGCCATTCGCCAGTCTGTAGGCCTGGTATAGTGGTAATTGAGTCCTGAGTGCTCACGTTGAAAATTGAATCATTAGGGCCTTGCCCGGTAATGGTGTAGTAGGAGACATTTAAAGGAGTCTCAGGCAGTACTGACCGTGAATTCGTTTCTGATGCCGATGCGTTTTTTTCAAGAGACAGAGTTAATGAGGTCGTCCTGCTTTCAGTGGTTTCTGTGCAACCGAATGCAAGCAGGGTAATAACGAGTAACATACTCATTGCGGCCAGGTATGCAGCAGAATACCTGTTTTTTTTCCCAAAAGAACCTGAAGAATTTGTTGATTTTAAATTTTTCATAAGATACCTCCAAAACTAATAACTCAAAAATTTTGAAGATTTATTCAAAAAAGATTAAATAAAATGATAAAATCATTTTATGGTATCGATAATAATTCCAGTTTATAACCGTTATGAAATGCTGAAAGAAGCAGTGAACTCTGTTCTCTTGCAGAAAGATGTCGATTTTGAGCTGATAATCGCTGATGACGGGTCTACTGATGAACTGGAATCCGGAGCATCCGGAGTTTTTCATGATTCGCGTATAAAACTGCTCCGGCTGCCCCATAGCGGATTTCCGGGAAAGGTAAGGAATCTGGGAGCTGCAGCAGCCAGGGGAGAGTATCTTGCTTTTCTTGATTCTGATGATCTCTGGCTTCCGGGAAAACTTGCAGGGCAGTTGCAGGTTTTTTCTGAACACCCTGAAGCAACTTTAGTGCATACACGTGAAATTTGGATCCGTAATGGAAAAGAGATAAGCCAGCGCAGAATGCGCCACAAGAGGGATGGGTATATTTTCAGTGAAGCAGTAAAAAAGTGTATTATCGGTCCTTCAACAGTGATGGTACGAAAGGAAACGTTTAATGAGTTTGCGGGTTTTTGTACTGACTTGGAGGTGGCGGAGGATTATGAACTCTGGCTGCGGTGGACGGCACGTTACCCGGTTTTCTATATAACAGAGCCGTTGATTATCAAACGGGCTGGAAATTGGGATCAGTTATCGTGGAAATACGGTCAGATTGAAAAATTTCGCATAGAAGGACTTCATAAACTGGTGAATTCCGGTTGGTTTGAGAAATTTGTCGGAAAAGAGTATCAACAGGTAGCTGAGCTTGAACTATCGGAAAAGTGCACCATTTATGCTAAGGGAGCTTTGAAACGTGACAGATTAAATGAGGCTGCTGCCTATCAGAGTCTTGCTGAAAAGTATGCTGTTAGAGGTAAGAAGCCTCTTCCAGAATAATTTTTCGTAAGTCAGGATCCATAGCTGCATATGTTAAAATTGCCCGAAGATATCCCTCAGGTGCTCCGGTATCAAGTCTAAGCCCTTCAACCTTTTTGTGAACTACCAGATTTTTTTCCATAAGCTTTTTTAATGCATACACATGATAGTATTCACCACCGGAATGCTTGTCCCAGCCTTCCTGCAGGTATTCAAAAATATCAGGTGTATACAGAAAGCGGCCTATTGAACCCTCTCGACTGGGAGCTGCTTCCAGAGAAACCGGTTTTTCAACTATATCAGTTACATGAAAGCCGTCATCAGCCAGTGCCAGAACGCCGTAACGCAGAAGTTCAGGGGGATCATGCAGTGTAGAAAGTACTGTGCATCCAGTTTCATTATACACATCGATCAGTTGCCGGGATAAAGGAATTTTTCCAAAATGAAGATCATCAGGATATGCGGTAATAAAGGCAGAGTCCTGGAGTACTGATCGGGCTTGAAGCATGGCATGGCCGGTTCCATTCATTTCCTGCTGGCGGATAACCGTCAAATTTATATCATAAGGTTTAATTTTGAGCAGTTTCTCCTCAGCACCCTCGCTCTTGAAGAGTGTTTCAAGCTCAATTTCACGATCAAAATAATCTTCCAGACTCTTCTTCCTGCGGGATGTTATAAGCACAATATCCCGGATTCCTGAAGCTGCAAATTCTTCAATGAGAAATGCAATTGCCGGTTTGTCAATAAGAGGGAATAATTCCTTGGGAACAGTTTTGGAAGCGGGGAGAAATCTTGTGCCGTATCCAGCAGCTAAAATTAAACCTTTCATATTAACCTCTTTTTATGGCTTATCTGATGTTATTGTAGAGTACTGATGATTGGTATTTTTTTCAAGGGAAGCGTTTACTGATTCTCAAGCAGTTATTCCCAAGCGGGTAAGAGATGCAGAAGCAGAATGTTGGTTCCTTTACATACAGCTATTGTATATCAATATATATTAGTGCTAATTTATCTCTATTATGAAATTGAAAAACTTATTATCACAA
The DNA here is from genome assembly GCA_016784705.1 of Spirochaetia bacterium. Taxonomy (GTDB): domain Bacteria; phylum Spirochaetota; class Spirochaetia; order JABMQR01; family JABMQR01; genus JABMQR01. The sequence continues at coordinate 7,722 of JADHUD010000092.1, forward strand.
TCAGTGATATCAACAGATCTGAGTGGAACAAGCAAGGAAGATGTTATTGGGGAACTACTCAACATTCTGACCGCTACAGGAAAAGTATCTGACCGTGATCTTGCATTTGCTGATCTTATGAACAGGGAGCGTCAAATGTCTACAGGGATGCAGTTCGGTGTTGCCATCCCGCATGCCAAAACAAAGGCGGTTAAAGAACTCGTAGCCTGTATTGGGGTGCATAAAAAGGGAGTTGAATTTGATTCTCTTGATGAAAAGCTGAGCCGTATTTTTATTATGACCCTGTCGCCGGTTGACAGAACCGGTCCTCATGTTCAATTTTTAGCAGAAATAAGTATGGTACTTAAATCAAAAGATGCACGTGCAAGATTGCTTCAGGCAGAAACTCCTAAAAAGGTTTTGGAAGTATTTGGTCTATGAATCCAACAGACTCCTGCACCCGATATCATACTTACTAGGAGTTTCTAAAAAAGGAGTTTCTTATGGCACATAAAATGATGATATTGGTGCTCCAACTTGGATTGATACTCTTGTTTGCTCGTACTACCGGTTGGTTTTTCTCCCAAAAGTTAAAACAGCCGCAGGTTCTGGGCGAACTTATTGCCGGAATGATAATAGGTCCATATCTGCTTGGAGCAGTTACTATCCCATTTCTGAATGGTCCAATGTTCCCTCTTTCAGAGGGTACAATCCCGGTATCCCCGGAATTGTACGGGTTTGCCGTTCTTGGTTCGATTGTACTTCTTTTTACCTCAGGACTCGAGACAGACCTTCCCACATTTATTAAATTCTCAGGAAAAGGCTCTGTTGTTGGTTTGGGTGGAATTGTTATCTCCTTCTTTCTGGGCAGTGGGATAACTGTATTATTGAATCCTGCTGTTGACAGTATAATGCATCCTACTGCGCTGTTTCTCGGAACGATCTCAACAGCAACC
>JADHUD010000093.1 GCA_016784705.1 Spirochaetia bacterium
AGTGTTGAGGAAATTTCAAAATGATTTTTTTTTGAAATTTCGACGATTTGGTCAGAAGTTTGTATTTCAAATAAATAATTATATAATAATTATTTATTTGAATATATAGACAAACTTCAAAAGCCAATTTCCAAAAATGCGAAGCATTTTGAAATTGGCTCTGTTATTATAATTTTTACTGTTAAAGCTTGCTTTGGCATACGAATAATGTATTCCATGATTTTATAAAAAACGGGATGGGATCAACCTTGAAAAAAAAGGGATTAACTAAATCTGTTACAGGGCTCTTTTGTTTTGTATGTTTTTTGTTTTCTCTGGTATCTCTATCTGCGGTAGAACCGGTTACAGGTATTGATACATTGTATGTAAATCTTAAGGTGGGGGAATTACCCATAGATAGTGTTATTGGTAAAATTATTGAGCCGGATGTATTCTCTTTTGAATATTCCCTGTCGGAAATAATTCAGTCTGTTTTTTTATCTCAGGAAGGGAAAGAGAACATAGATACGTATATTGATGAGGATACACGACTAATGTTTTCTGTTCTGCATGGAGACACACTTATACCCTTGCTTCCCGCAGTCTCACTGGTTGTTGGGAGAATTGTATTAGTAAATGATACGGCAAGAGTGCCGGTTCGACTGTTTTTTCAAAATGAATCCATTACCGGAGATATATTTTTTATTGAAAAACCGGAAGGATGGAAAATACTTAGCGCTGATTTTAATTTTTAAATTTTTTACGAAGACAATTTCTGAAGACAATTATTGACATGAATGATTATCATCTATATAGTAGCCCTTGTCTTATTATGCTGATGCAGTAGATTAAGATTCAATACTAACACTAATGGTGGCGTAGCTCAGTTGGTAGAGCAAACGGCTCATATCCGTTCGGTCAGGGGTTCAAATCCCTTCGCCACTAAGATAAGAATCAGATTTGTTTATATAAATCTGATTTTTTTTAAATTAATTGTCTTCTGAAGCTTTTTGATAATAATATTTACTTTCTTGTAAAACAATACATTAATTTAATCAAAAATCTTCCTCCAAAGCGAAGTAAGGTGTTATTGTATTTATGGCAACGTTTAAGAAAGATAAACAATTCTATAAATTTGCATTTTATGGCTTCCTGAAAAACATCAGGTTTACTGATCCTTTTATTGTGCTTTTCTTTATAGAATCAGGTCTTAGTTATACGTTAATAGGTTTGTTAGTTTCTATTCGAAGTGTTTTGGTGAATGTATTTGAAATTCCCTCTGGCATTTTTGCAGATAGTTACGGCAGACGAAAAGCTATGCTTATCTGTTTCACCTCCTATATCTGCTCATTTCTCATCTTCTACTTTTTTACGGGGTTTACCCTCTATGTTGTTGGAATGCTGTTTTTTGCTCTAGGTGAAGCCTTCCGAACAGGAACCCATAAAGCAATAATTCTTGAACACTTACGCAGAAACAATCTCCTTAACAAAAAGCTTGAGTACTATGGATATACACGTTCATGGTCGCAGCTTGGTTCGGCATTTTCTGCATTGGGTGCTGCTGCTTTGGTTTTCGTTACAGGGAATTACCGTATTGTTTTCATAAGTTCAGTAATTCCCTATATTATTGCCTTATTGTTAATTGCCAGTTACCCCCCTAATCTTGATTTTTCAGATGACGAGAGAAGCGTTAAAGGGGATTTGTGGAAACGGTATAAAGAGACCCTTCATGGTGTAATTATTCTATTTACTAATAGCAGCTCCCGAAAGGGTTTCCTTAACTCAGGTCTCTATGGTGGAATTTTTAAATCCGTAAAAGACTATATTCAGCCTGTTCTGGTTCAAGCTGCCCTGACTATTCCGATTTTTCTTTTTCTGGATACTGAAAAAAGGCCTCCTGTAATGATTGGCTTTGCATATGTTGGTATCTACTTATTAACCTCTACTGCATCAAAGAGATCATCAAAATTTGTTAAGAAGGGCAGCTGTGTAAGCACAAGTATTAATGTATTATTCTATTTAAGTGCATTATGTATTATATTATCTGGAGTGTTCTTATCCTTGGGTGTTTCCGGGGCAGCAGTGATCTTTTTTGTTGTACTATTTGTATTTCAGAATCTCAGAAGACCTATGGAAGTAGATTATCTCAGCAATCTTATTGATCGAAAAGCGATGGCTTCCGGATTGTCAGTTGAATCACAATTCAAGAGCCTTGTAACAGCAATTGCGGCTCCGCTAATTGGCGGTGCAATTGACAGTTTTGGCCTCTCTGCTGCTCTTATAGTTACTGGCGGAGTAACCCTGATTGGCGGGTGTTTTTTTCGGCTTGCCTGTTTAAAAAATACTTAGGTTTTTATTCTGTGTTATGCTGTTATTCTGTGTATACTTTCTTACTGGATTAAGATTTGTTATTTTGGTATCTTAAATGCTATAAAATAAAATATTTTCCTGAAGGTGTAGTTTATATGATTGGTTTTTTTATAAAGAAAACTTTTTTTGATGGCTGGGACAATCTTATTGGTCTTATTATACTAAATATCGGATTTGTGCTCAGTTTGGCAGTTGGGTATGGTGCATTCTTAACCTTCCAATTTAATGTAATTATAGGTGCAATTATTACACTTCTGTTCTTGGGATTGTTAAATATATTTATTTCCGGTGTATCCTTTTTCGTTAAGGAATACGCTTACTACCAAAGACCGGGATTCAAGGCTTTCTGGGAATACCTGAAGGTTTCATGGAAACAGGCACTGGTTCATGCATTGTTCATGCTGTTTCTTTTAATAATTGTTTTCTTTGTTATACCTTTTTACGCAGGATTTACCGGAATATTGGGTGCAATAATTGTTGCGTTACTGTTTTGGGTAGCTTTTTTTGCGTTGATGGCTTCAATGTATTATTTTCCGGTAATCGCCCAATTAGGAGACTCACCGAAAAAAGCACTAAAAAAATGTTTTTTATTGATTTTTGATAATATTGGATTTAGTATATTTCTCTTACTTTACACAATCATCAATACAATACTCTCACTGTTTACAGCTTTTTTAATTCCTGGATTTGCAGCTGTTTTGATGATGCACCAGAATGCCGTTAAGCTTTTAATGCTGAAATATGACTATCTTGAAGAAAATCCTGATGCAAATAGAAAAAGGATCCCCTGGGATGCGCTGCTTATTGAAGAACGTGATCGGGTAGGGCACAGATCACTCCGCGGTATGATTTTTCCGTGGAAAGAATAATGAGTTTTGTATGGCCTTTGAGGTAGAGTTAAAAGCACATATTCCTTCAATTCTCTCAATGAAAAAAACAATTCAAAAGCGATTGGGGCTTACTGAAGCCAACCCCTATAAAAAAGAAGATATGTATTTCAGTAAACCGGAAAATCTAAAGAAAACTGACTTTAGATTGAGAATTTCAGGAACATCCTTTATAGTAACAAAAAAAAAGAAATCACAAAATGAGGGTATTGAAGTAAATGACGAAATTGAGTTCTTCATTTCTGATGCCGCAGAATTCATAAGATTTTCTTTGGAATCCGGTTATGTTATTTCAATAAAAAAGACAAAAATTGGTTTTTCATATACCTATAATACAATGACTATTGAGCTGTCCGAAGTTAACTCTCTTGGTTCATTTATTGAGCTGGAAATATTACTGGATACTTCAGAAGCTGTTCATATTGCGGCAGCTAAAAAAAAATTGTTAGATACTCTTGATTTGCTTGGAATTGACAGAGAAGCTGTTGAACCTAGATACTATTCGGAAATGCTGCGTACGATCGATGCGTAGTTTTTCGACTCAACAATTGAATCAATCTATATAAAAAGAGTGAATAGTAATCTGCCGATACATTTCTCCAGGCCGCAGGGCGGGTGAAGGAAAATTGCTGTGATTCATAGCATCGGGAAGTTCTCCGGCTTCAAGACAGTAGGCTGCATGTTTGGGTTCTGAAAAATTATCACTGTAAAACTGTAATCCCGGTGCATCAGTATGGACTTCCATGGTTCTTCCAGATTTAGGATCTTTAACTACCGCAGCCTTTCTGAGTCCCTTTTTAGCTGAAAGAACAAAATTATTATCATATCCCAATCCATTGTTGGGCTCGGCAATATGCTTTCCTATCGGTATCATTGCCCGCAGATCAAAAGGAGTTCCTTTTACGTCAGCCAGCTTTCCAGTAGGTATAAGTTCTTCATCGACATCAACAATTTGATCAGCTTCAATGCAAATCTCCTGATCATATATATTACCCTGCTCAATGTTACCTCTCAAATTCCAATAAGTATGATTTGTTAAACTTATGTAAGTGGGTTTATCGGTTACAGCCTCATAGAAAAAAAAGAGCTCATTATTTTCTGTGAGTGTAATAGTTAAAGCGACATCAAGAGTACCGGGGAAACCCTGATCACCATCCGGGCTGGTAAGGGTCAGTTTTACTGATGCACGGTCATGCTCACGAACAGGAAATGCTTCCCATATTTTTGTATTAAAACCGGCTTCTCCACCATGGAGTTGGCAGTTTTTCGAGTTTTTTTGTAATTGATAGTTTTTTTCATCAAGCATGAAGGACGCATTCGCAATGCGGTTTGCATATCTTCCAACAGTTGCTCCCATATAATGCAACGGAGCTTCATAATCAGAGAAATTTGTAAAGTTTCTCGTAATTTCGGAGACATTTCCATTACTGTCAGGAGCTTTAAATGATCTAAGATATGCACCATAAGTAATAACTTCAAATGAGTAATGCTGTGAATTTTCAATTCTGATTACATCGATATTTTTTCCATCTTTTGTTTTCCCAAAAGGATCTCTTGATATATGCATAAACTCAATAGTAAAGAAATACGATGTAGTGGTCAATCTGTATATTTCATGATAGAATGCACTATGGAATGGAAAGCAAGTCATATATTAGTAAAACAGAGAGGGCTGGCAGAAGAGCTCTTAAAGAAAATACGCCAAGGTGCCAGATTTGAGGCAATTGCAAGAGATTTCTCAACGTGTCCAAGTAAAAGTAAAGGCGGAGACCTTGGTTGGTTCGGTTCTGGGAAAATGGTTCCTGCTTTTGAGGCTGCGGTAAAACGCCTTGGTACCGGAGCTGTCAGTAATGTGGTTTCAACTCAATTTGGATTCCATATAATAAAATTGACAGGAAAACGCTAATCTGACCGCTGTTTCTACATAAATCCCAAGCGTAAATAAATAATAATACTTAAGGCTCTTTCAAAATTAAAAGACAAAAACCGAAGGGTTTAGCCCATTTCCAGTATATTGGATTTATGAAATTGGGCTTAATCATGAAATAGATAAAAAAAGTGGTCTTGCTGCCGATATTTAAGTATATTTTTTGCAGCAAGAGAATAGACGGGTAAAATTTTTTATATGTGCTGTTCCGGATTTTTTTAGAGGTTTAAAGTGGACAAAAAACAGTCTCCTGTGTTAGTGACAGGAGGAAGCGGGTATATCGCTTCCTGGATTATTATAAAGTTACTTGAAAAGGGATATTCAGTACATACTACTGTAAGGGATCCTGAAAATTCAGACAAAACAGCATTTTTACGGAAATTATCTGATACATACAGCGGGAAACTTTCATTGTTTAAGGCTGATTTGATGGTTCCTGAATCTTATAGAGAAGCAATGACTGGATGTGTATCAGTTATTCATACTGCAAGTCCTTTTGTACATAAAATATCACGAAGTCCTGTTCAGGAACTCATTAACCCTGCTGTCAAAGGCACCGCAAACGTTCTTGAAACTGCATGTCAGATCAAGACCATAAAACGGATTGTCTTAACATCAAGTGTGGCTGCAATTTTAACTGATAACTGTGAGGTCGTGAACAATAATATCGAGAGTATTAATGAAGATTATTGGAATGAAACTGCAAGTATTACCTATCAACCCTATTCCTATTCTAAAACTCTGGCGGAAAAGAGAGCCTGGGAAATTGCTGTTTCTCAGGACAATTGGGATTTAGTGGTTATGAACCCGGCTTTTGTGCTGGGTCCATCGCTCCTTAAACGTACAGATGGGGTAAGTGCTAATTTTATACAGCGTGTGTTAAGCGGTCAGTTAAAATTCGGTACACCTGATCTCCATTTTGGAATTGTTGATGTACGAGATGTCGCCGATGCGCATATTCGTGGATTGGAGAAGCCTTATAGCGCAGGAAGACATATTTTGAGCTCTGAATCGGCTAGTTTTGTTAAATTAGCTAGAATCTTAAAGAATTCCTATGGGAAAAGAGTGAAAATCCGTACTTTTAAACTCCCGAAAATCCTGTTTTATTTGATTGGCCCAGCGCTCGGCTTTTCCTGGAAGTATATCAAAAACAATTACGGTGTTCCCCTTGCATTAAATTCCGAAAAAGCAAGAAATGAGCTGGGTATAGTATTTCGTCCTCTGGATATCACAGTGAATGATCATGCTGAACAGCTGATTCAAGACGGATTAGTAACCAAGTTAATTATTCAAAATAATTAACTTTTGTAACATGTATTACATTCTTATCTGACAGAATTTAGTAATCTTTGTGTAGAATAGAGATATAAAAGGAGATAGAGTATGTCTGAATTAATACGTAATGCAGAAGAAAGAAAAAAAGAACTTAGGTACATAATAACCCATCTAGATTCTGAAAAAGATATTCCAAAAATGAAGAAAAGATTCTCAAAACTTATGGCCGCATTAAGCCCGGAGGAGATAGCGGAAGCCGAACAAGCTCTCATTGGAGAAGGTGTTCCTGTGGAAGAGGTGCAAAAACTGTGTGAAATTCATGTTGAAGCTTTTAAGGATGGGCTGCAGACAACCAGCCACAAGAAAGTTCCTGCCGGGCATCCAATTGATACCTATAAAAAAGAGAATAGAGAACTCAAGAGACATATGAAGAGTTATCGACAAGTTATTAAAAAGGTGACCCCAGGAAGAACTGATTTATCAGATATACGAGAGAGCTTTGACCGTCTTGCAGAAATTGATATTCATTACACCCGAAAAGAGAATCAGCTTTTTCCCTATCTCGAAGGTGTTGGATTTACCGGACCATCCAAGGTGATGTGGGGTAAACATGATGAAATAAGGGACTCCATAAAATTATGCAGGAAATCACTGAATGCCGGGAATACTGCAGAAATCAAGCTGTTAAGTAAAGATTTATTGAAAAAAATGAAAAAAATGATTTTCATGGAAGAGAAAATTTTATTTCCAACTGCTTTACGAAAACTGCCTGAATCGGCGTGGTTCAAGATAAGGAAAGGTGAATCGGATATTGGATACGCATGGGTGCAGCCGGGAGCAGTCTGGGCGTTAGATGTGCAGAATGCGGTTACCCCAGCAGATTTCACTGCAGTTTCAACTGACTCTGAAAAAACAGGAGATAGTTTGATTGAATTATCTGTCGGTGCATTATCGCCGGACCAGGTGAACTTATTGCTGAATAATCTTCCAGTAGATGTCTCCTTTGTCGATGAAAATGATGAGGTTAGGTTTTACAATGAGGGAAAGGAGCGCATTTTCCCACGAAGCCCTGGAATTATTGGAAGAAAAGTGCAGAATTGTCATCCTCCTAAAAGTGTTCATATTGTTCAGAAGATTGTAGATGATTTTCATAATGGGAAAAAAGAACCGGCAGAATTCTGGCTCTCTATGGGCGGGAAGTTTGTACACATCAGATATTTCCCTTTATTTACCTCGGAGGGGTTGTATAAGGGAGTTCTGGAAGTATCACAGGATGTGTCCGGTATACGTGCCTTGGAAGGTGAGAAAAGATTAATTTAGGAGAACTATCAACCTCTTAAAGTGTTGTCAATTGCAACCATTGATTTTCCTGTAAGCGGATTCTGCATAATTACCGCATTTAGATTATAAATATTTTTTATGTTTTCAGCAGTAAGAACTGTTTCCGGTGGGCCGGTATATTGAATTTGACCATGATTCAGCAGCAAAGTTCTGTCACTGAATGCAAGAGTTGAATTAAGATCATGCAATGTGCAAATTACTGATATTTTTTTAACGGAAATCAGCGTTTTTAACAGCTGGAGTATTTCTACCTGATGGTGAGGATCGAGATAGGTTGTCGGTTCGTCCAGCGCAATAATGTTAGGTTCCTGAGCAAGTGCTCTGGAGATAATTACCCGCTGGAATTCCCCGCCGCTTAATTCGGTTATTATCTTATCTTGTAAATGCAGAGTGCTGGTCATTTTCATCGACTCTGTTACAACTTCTCTATCATGTCTGGTTTCTCTGGAAAATCGTCCTGTATGAGCATAGCGGCCCATTTTAATGAGTTCTTTTACAGTAAAAAGATACAATCCTTTTTCATTCTGAGGAACCAATCCGGCCTCTCGAGCCAACTCTTTTCGGGTGTATGAGTTGATATCTTTTGAATTCAGGAAGACATGTCCGGGACCAACTGGAAGCAAGCGGAAGATATGCTTGAGTAACGTAGTTTTCCCTGATCCATTCGGCCCGATGATGGAGGTGAACTCTCCTCTGTTAATAGTACTGGTAATTCTATCGAGTACTAAATTCTCACTATAGCTCCAGGAAAGATCTTTAAATTCAATTAAGGGAGTATTAATACTACTCATTATAATATCTCTCTTTTTTTGTTTCTCAGGAGATAGATAAAAAACGGAGCTCCGGCTAATG
>JADHUD010000094.1 GCA_016784705.1 Spirochaetia bacterium
GGCAGGTTTACGCCGGAATACCCGGCAGGTTTGTGCCGGATTCGGTGGCAGGTTTACGCCGGAACGGGTGGCAGGATTCCTCCGGAATTCTCACTTACCAAGGCAACATCCAACAGGACATCAGCATCGACAAAAACACGTTTGATCATAAGTGTTTTTCCATCAAGGCTTCTTCTAATAGTGCTTTACAGTCCTTTCCCGTGTCAGTAAACATATTGACGAGACTATCTGTGATCGGTGATTCAATAGGCTTTGCATACTCTACCGTATTGCTACCGCTTGAGACATTTCGCAAGTATTCTTCTACAATGCGTGAAATGCTTTTATTCTTCTCCTGAGCTAGCTTTTTAGCCTTTACTATTACAGATTGATCAATTGTCAGCGTAAGTTTTTTTATCATCTGCTCACCTCACACGTATACTATAATACATCAGCACGTATTCTTTAAGAGAAACTGAACCTGACACTTTTTTAATAATTTCTATCGATCAGGACAAACGTTAGTCCTTTAAGATCTCTCGCCATATACTTTTTTAGAGCAGTTGTAAATCTCTCGCATTGACTTCTTTGAATTCAAGACCAAAATATACGCATTATGAATATCATTGAATATTTTTTTTATTGTTTTTAACTATTACTGATTTATAAAATATATCTTCTTCATCCAATTCAATTGATAAACCCGAAATCCACATAAAAAAGCTATTCTTATAAGGTTCAAGAATAGCTTAAGTTTATTACATAAAAATATTTTTTATTGGGCAGTAGCAGATTTGAACTGCTGGCTTCTACCTTGTCGAGGTAGCACTCTCCCGCTGAGTTAACCGCCCGTATGCACCGTTAAGTAAGGCTGATTGTCGATCATGTTGTTAAGCAATACAGTAAATCTTTGAAGTATTAATAGTTGTTGATCTCAGATGTACATCAAGGTTGTTGAATCTGGTGCAGGCTGTAGTATACTAAAATAATCATTTTTGTCTATAGCTTGAGACAATATTAAAAAGCCGGAATATCATATAATTGGTTATGTATGCAAATTCATCTGATTTTGGCTAACCTTCCCTTGTTTATATATCTATCACTGTTTATTATGCAGGTCATGAAAAAGCGATTTTCTAAAAGATTACATACCGTAAAAGATTTTATATACCACCTGGATTTACTCATATCAAACGCTGCTGCAATAAAAAGGTCAAAGAAAAATAGTGACATTCAGATAAAATTTATTGAACGAATAATGCTTGCGGTAACGCAGGTAAACGGTTGCAGACTTTGCAGCTATGCTCATACAAAAATTGCACTGGAAAGCGGCTTGGCGAGGAATGAAATATCAGCGTTATTGTCTGGAGATTTACAGACAGCCCCTGAGTATGAACATAAAGCACTCCTGTTTTCACAATACTATGCGGAGACAAATGGTCACCCGGAAAAAACAGAGTGGTGTGAATTGGTTAAATCGTATGGAAAACAAAACGCCGAAGCAATACTGGTAAATATCCGAATTATTATGTTCGGAAATATCTATGGAAACACGATGGATGCGTTTATGCACCGCTTAAAATTACAGGGATCTAAAGAGAGTTCACTCTTTAGAGAATTAGGAATTCTTGTGGGAATTATACCGATTTTTCTCGCACTCCTTACAAAATCAATTATTCTGAAAAAGAGTAAAAATCAATCTCTGCTTTTTGACTGTAATCCGCAGAACGTCTAACTAACCATCATCACCAATGGCATCAACCGGGCAGGCTTCAAGTGCACTATTACAGGCTTTCAGTTCATCATCGTTTTTGGGTTGTTTAAAAACATACGCATTATCGGTATATTCATCAAAATCAAAGTTTTCAGGAGCCTCTTCAAGACAAACATTGCAGCCTATACAGCTGTTGTCTACATAAAATTTTCCTGAAACATTATCCGGGTGCCGGTCGCTCTTATCCGCCATATAAGCCTCCTTTTATTAACTACCGCTACTCATCCAGTACTACTTAACTTCACTTGCTGCTTGAGTAAAATCAAAGAATTAAAAAAATTATCTTATTTATTGGAAAGGCATAACACCCTTTACGTTCAATTATAGCATCGGGATATCAGTTGTAAAGAGTTCTTTTTGATCATTACCGCGATCTTTACTACGATTCTTTACAGCAGGTTAAGAAATTATCTTGATCTCATGATTTGTTCCGGAGATCCCGGTATAGGCTCCCTTTGCAGCAGCCGGAGATTCGGGATGTACTATAAGCCACTTGTTCTTCATCCAGAGCAACTCGGCGGGTTCGGTTTCAAGAGGAGTATTAGTTCCCTTCGGCAGAATAATAACCGCATTGAATGGATCCGGAGAAACACGGCATGGAGCAAGATGCAGCGTTGTGGCATAAAGTTCAATAAGTGATCCGGCTGGAAGAAAAAAGAATTTCGTCAAACAGGAATCCCAGTAAAAAGTTTCAGCCTGAATCTCAATATCCTGCACTTGCCCGAACATGAGAATCATATCAGTTGCTGCACCGAGAACCTCGCTGGATTTGTGATATTCCATGCCGTTCATTTTAGTGTTGAACCCGAAACAACATCCGGCCTGAACGGCAGTTTCTCCAAATAGGGACCTGCTGATCTCTTTAATAACAGGAAATTCTTCCATCTCAAAATCGGATGCTATATAGTTGGTTTCGGAAGGTTTACCAGCAGCAAAATGCTGCCGGGAAAATTCCAGCAGCGGCCTAGTGCCGGAGAAATTCAGAACCCGGCCAAATGGAGAAAAGGTTGAGTCATCTAAAGAGGCTATATGCTTATCAGGATTTAACTCACGTAAGGTGTTTAACCGATTCATATATTTCTCATTTCTTTAAAAAGGTCTTTCCACGTTGAATTCGTGCGATAAAATACCGGAATATTTCCGATTGGCGCATCAACTCTGACAACTTTTCCGCCATCAAACTCTTTTCCTGACCAGAGATGAGCCCACTTCTCTTTTGGTAATCGAACCCGCCAGGAGCTCTTTCCTTTCTTAATAACCGGGGCAACAAGCAGGTCAGATCCATACATATACTGATAAGGCCATCGTCCTAATTCTGCGCTTTCATCTGGAAATTGCATAGCCAGAACACGCTGAGGGGGAAGTCCTTTTTCCTGATACTCTTTACTTAGACACTCGTTATATGGTTTCAGTTTTTTAAATACTTCAACCATTCTTCCCACCAGTTTTATAACAGCTTTATCATCAGCAATCTGTACATTATTTCCAGGCCGGTTTCCTTCATGAGAACGCATCGTCTGAGTAAATGCAGAGTATTCCGCCCACCGCATAAGAAGTTCAGCGCTTCGTTTCTTGTAACCCAATGTTGTATACCCGCCAATATCAGAATGGGTGTAACCCAACCCGCTCATACCCATAGATAATGCGCCCATGATTGCCGAGGGTAATCCATCAGCCCTTGTCCAATCCACAAGCTGATCTCCATTCCAATTCATTGAAGTATATTTTGCTGCACCGGCAAAGCCTGCCCTCATAAAATAGATCAGTTCATCTTTAAGACCTGACTCATCAACAACTTCAGCATTAAGCTTAGCCCAGTCAATCGGGTATTTATTATGATAAGTCAGCCCGCTCTCACCTGAGGCAAGCTGTGCATCATGAGGAATCATTTCACCAAAATCAGCCATCCAGCCGGATAATCCGATATCAATCATATTTTTTCTAATAATATCTTTAAGCCAAACAACAGCTTCCGGGTTTGTAAAATCCATGAGTACAGCCGGATCAAAAGGAACATCTACCGTATAGGGAGTTCCATCCTCCCTTTTAATGACATAATCCTTATCAATTGCTTCCTCATACATCTTCGATCCGGGGGTAAGGAATGTATTATTATATCCCAGATAACGGACACCTTCAGTTTTCAGCTTTTTTACCATATCAGGCAGATCCGGGTAGAGGGTCTTATCATATTCCCAGGCCCATCGCAGCTGACTGCCGAACTTGGTCTTTCTACGTCCTTCCCAATCCTGACACCAGACAGCAGCTACGCCAACTCCGCCGCTGCGGACTGCATTCAGCTTCTCAAGCACAATATCCCTGCCGCCCTGGACGCCGAGCAGTAAACCGTCATAAATCCAGGACGGAAGCTTCGGTTGTCTGCCAAGATAAGAACTTAACCCGGTAACAGCATCCTGAAGAGTCTTTTCAACCCCAATTACAATTTTTTCCGGAATTTCCCAGCAATAGAGAGAGTGTTTATGTCTATTTTTAAAGTTCAGTTCGGAGTAGGCAGTGGAATCAACCATTCCAAACAGACCAGTTGAAGATATCCATGACGGCATACTGTAATAGGTATTATACCAGCGGGGAAAGTGGCCGGTCTTCATGGCGAAACCAAGAGTGAACAGGTCAAACCTTCTTCCGACACCGGGTTCAGATATCCAGACAGGAAGAAGACTGCCTTTAAGATCAAGCTTACCCAGCTGTTCTCCTCCGCCATAGATTCTTTCCTTCGGATCTGCGCAGAGATATATCCTGAATCTATTGTAATCAGGGTTATCCAGGGCTGGTTTTATTATTAACAAGTTATTTTTCAACTTCAAATCTATTGTTAACAGGTTATCCATCTTTATAACATACTGATTTTTACTTCTTGAGAGGATTTTATGTGTTCTTAACGGTTTTCTTTGGAGGATCCCTTCTCGAATTTTAAAAAACCCGGATTTTGATTCTACCATAGGTTCAGAAGCACTTATCTCTACGAATGGATTTTTCTTTGAATGGTCAATAATTTTTCTATCATGCACATAGACCATGAACCCATTAACATGTTCATCAATCCTCAGCCCTTTTAAAATGCGTGAACCTGTCATTACTCAATTACCTTCCAACCCTTAATTTTTGCGAATATTTTAAAAGGTTTTATAAAATCTCCATAAACGACTGAAGCATGATGCGCTATTCCATTATCAACAACTGTCTGGAGCACTTCAGAAACGGGCTTTGAAAATCGGGTTTTCATATAGGTCCCGCTCAACTCTTTCTCCATGGGAATAACCGAACCGGAGGCTAGAAAAACCCTGTACTCTGTTCCTGCGGAATCCAAACGAACAACGGAAACATCTCCGTCTTTCAGTACAAAATCTGCTGTCACCCCTTTTCCGCCTGCAAAATAGGTTGAAAGAGACCGGGTACATTTACCATCCCACAAATTACAGGGAGCAACACCGCAGTGCCAGAGCAGCGCATAATCATCTTCCATATTTATCTGTGAGAAATCAAAAAGGTATGGAGTTTCCGCCCCTGCAGCCCGATGAGCGATCATGGAGAGCGCACCCTCTATATCACCCTCACAAGCGAGGATATACCCTTCACTTTGCAGAATAGACATTGCCGCACAGGGCGAAATTCCAAACTCTGCAGCAAATTCAGGCCAACATCGCACGGCCAATGCAGTTAACTTATTCTGCGTCATAAACCCGCGAAACTTTTCACTCAGTTCCGCTACTTTAGTTATTTGATTATTTGAGAGTTCACTGGTATCAAATATTTCCTTAACCTGCTGTACTCTTTGTTCTACACCTTTTTCGGTAACCGGATACTTCCAGACATCATTCAGTTCATAGTGATCAATCAGGGTGCCCATTTGCTCATATACATTGAGGTCATATACACCAAGGTTAAAAAAACCTTTAGCCCGATACCCCAACACCCCTATATGTGCACGTTTAACCGCTGCATTAATACGGATCGCATCCAGCCATACTTCATCAATAGTATCACCGACATGAGTAGAATAATTTCTGACCCCGCCTTTGTACAGATTTGATGCGTTTAAGTTTACCCCGCATACAGAATTTAACCGTATTTTCCCACCGTTATAGGGCAGTTCGGGAAGCCCCCAGAGAAGAAGTGGTTTATTAAGTATCGTATTTGCCTCAAGCACAAGGTGCCCAAGGTGAAAGGTTCCACTTATAACCGCCAGACCATCAATGTCTTTTCCGGCAAGGTAAAGAGCCCCTTCTTTTGCTTCTTCAGGTTCTATAACCAGTCCGGGTACAGCATAAATCTCAACCTGTTCAAGTTTTTCAAGGTCTTCAAGAATCTGCACATACAAGCCTTCTGCGGCTTCAAAATCAAAAGTTTTACGTGCAAGACACATTACACCAAGTCGTATTTTTTGTTTCATTTTTTATCTTCCTTATCTATTAGTTACACTATGTAAGTAAATCACAATGGCGCAAGAGTGTCAATCTGCAAATATTTCCTGAAAATAATATTATGCTGTTATTTATATATTACCTTGTTTTCACGAGCCGAGGTCTGTGCCTTGAGAGCCCACTTGAGAGACTCGATACCATCAACTACCCCTGCAGTTTGTGAAAGACCATACACAGCCTTTTCAACAAAGTTTTTCACCATCTCTTTAATGTTCCAGGGCTCGGCTACTTCCTTACCCCACGTCCACCGAATTACCTCTTCAGGATTCATATCGGGCTTTCCAAAACAGACAATCCCATAATAGGTTGTCTCCCCATTATCCAGAACAGAGTATTGGGCATCCTTAAGTCCGCACCAGACGGTGCCTTTTGTTCCATGCAAAGTCAGCTGCAGACTAAAATCAAATCCGGTAAGCGCATGGGATATCTGAAACACCCCTCCGTCCCTATAGGTACCGTTAATATAGGCAATGTTCTCAAAATTTACTCTGGGAAGAATGCCGTCTTCTGTTACACAGTGAACCGATTCAATCTCTTTCCCGGTAATATATCTTGCCAGATCAAACCAATGGCATGTCTCCTCGATTATCAGCCCCCCGGACCTCTCCTTATCCTGAATCCAGCCCTCCCATTTGTCGCTGCGGAACGGAGTCCTGAAATGATAGAGAGAAAAGGCCTTTACTTCTCCAACATCTCCCGATTCAACAAGTTTTTTCATTTTTAAAACAGCGGGATTAACCCTGAACTCATATTCCAGCCCAAACGATTTGTCAGTATTTATGATATCATCACTAATGATAAGAGCTTTCTGAAAATTAGTATCAAGCGGTTTTTCAAGAAGAAGGTGTTTCCCCGCTTTTAAAACCTTATCCGCATGCTCTGCATGGAGATAATCAGGGGTACACAGGCTGATCATCTCAACTTCCGGATCAGCAAGCAGCGCATCAAGAGAGGTGAACGTTTTCACTCCGATATCTTCCCAGCGCTTAGTGAGGATATCTTCCCGGAACAACGGTTTTAAGCACATCATGCTCCCTTCGTTAAAAGTTCCTCCAACAAGCCGCAAACGCTCAGGCATAAGATCACATACGGCATATAAATCTGCGTATGGACTCTCCAGGTATCCTGCAACATGAGCCATCCCAATCCCTAAACCAACAACTGCAGCTTTCATAACAGCTTCTCCTTATGTATAAAGAAACGTTCTACATTTTTCTGCATGATATTTTCTATGGACTCTATATCTAACCCCAGCCCCCGAATTTCAGGAAAAAGATCCTTTGTTGCTGGATAGGGATTATCTAGTAGAACCTTTGTATCAAGAAACTTCCTTATACGGTCAATCGTTTTGATCGCTTCCTGCTCATTTGGACCTGCTACCAACGAGTTAACTTCCTGATCAAAGAACAAGGCGTCTGAACCAAAAATAATCCTTTTACTAAACCGGGTAAAAAAATCAACGGATTTTTCATGGTTTTTGTCCAACTCATGAAAAAACCATCTGCCTGGCGCTGTATCCAGAAATACGTTAGGCAGGCTAACTAAAATAGTTTCCAGTTTGTCCAGTCCTCCGGCAAGAAAAAACAAATGTGCAAAGAAAAATGAGATCCCGGGAAACCTCTCTGCACACCAGAGAGCATCATCTATGCACTTTCCGAAGGAATCAAAGCTTCCATCTCCATACACTTTACCGCTATTCCAAAAATCAGGAGGGTCTGCTGCATGATAGACTATCGGCATACCCAGTTCCTGTGCTGCCGTGAACGCCTCCTGAATTGCACTATCACGTACACCCACTCCAAACAATGTTTTTGTAAGGGGCTTTCCCAACCAGATCTTCACTCCGGTAAAACCATCTTCATACAGCTTCTTAACCTGCTCTCCATAAGGAATTTCGGGACCTGCACCACGCCTGCTTTTGCGGTGGTTTAATGCACCGAAGCCTATGAACCTGGAAGGATCCCTATTAATGGCAAAAAGCACCTCGTCGTTGTAGGTTCCTGAATCCCTTTGGAGATCGGGAAGTGATATCAGTGCCGCCTTGTCCAGACCTGTTATTTTACAAATGGAGACAAAGCTGTTGTATTGGTTTCTGCCGCAAAAATGTAGATGAAAATCTATCATATCAGCGCAGTGCAAAGTCTGGCCGGGCGGCAACTAACTCTGTCATTATATAGATGATGTCCGGATGCTTCCGCGCCAGGGTAACCGGAAACTCAGGAGTTGGTTCCATGAGTAAAGCCTTTCTGCATACCGCACTTTGCCAGGGTCGGTTGAAGTAAATTATGAGCTTTCGGGCTTCAACAATTTGCTTCATACCAATCGTTACTGCAGTCTCGGGAATCTCGTCATAAGCTCCG
>JADHUD010000095.1 GCA_016784705.1 Spirochaetia bacterium
TAGCCGGAAGCGATCTCTGCTTAAAAATATTGTAAGTAAATTTTTGTCACAGGAACAGAATATTGGTGAAATATTTAAGACGGACAATATCTATGAGAATAAACCCTGCCAGAAATGCCTGAAATGTGTCTCAATCTGTCCGGAAGAGCTTACTCCTTTTATGCTCTCTGCCATATCCGAAAGAGGAAGTCTTAAAGAAGCAATGGAACTGCAGATTGACAGGTGCTCTGAATGCGGTTTATGCAGCAGCACCTGTCCCTCTCGGATTCCAATTATGCAAAACATTCAAAAGCTGAAAAAGGAGCTGTAAAACAATGAGGGTAGCATTTGTTTCGGCAAGGAAGAGATTGGGAACTGTTCAGGCTCCATTTTTTAGATACCCTGACCGGTATTATATCTCAATGGGAGTGCTGGGTTTTAGCCTCCTGCCCATATATATTTCTGCAGTTGGAAGTTTGGGCTATAAAATATTACTATTGCTGGTTCTCAGTTGTGCAGCCGGAATAGTAACAGAAACACTTTGTTCTCTGATAACAAAAAGATCGGTTGGATATTTTGGTATTGGGGCCTGGCTGCTGTTTCCGCTGATGGTTCCCCCGGGATTACCATTATGGATGTCAATAAGCTGCTTTGCAGTAAGCTTAATAATTGCACAATCGTTGTTTGGCGGCTTTGGGAGACACATGGTTCATCCTGCCGTTTTTGGACAACTTTTTATTATGATCAATTTTGCTAAGCAGTTTAACTCTTCGTTTATTAAACCCTTCAGCAATCCCTTATTCGGTTTCAACGTATTTTCTTCAATGTCCTTTACCGATAAGACTTCGTTAAAGTTTTTTGCAGCAGGAGAAACGCTGCCTTTGAAAGAGATGCTAGCCGGTCCGCATGTCGGCCTGATATTTGAAATATTTCCCTACATTGTACTGATTTCAGGGGTCGTGTATCTGATATTTGGAGATGTCAACTATCGAACTCCAATTGCTTTCATCACTACTTTTTCTCTTATAAGCATGGTAGGAGCTGCTGTATTGCCGGGTACCGTAATGCCGCCGATACAAGCTGTTCTGGGGGGTGGTGTACTATTTTATTGTTTTTTTATCTTTTCTGATCGATGGACCAGCGCACGAACATCCGGCGGAAGGATAACAGCAGGGATATTAGCTGCTTTATTCACTATTTTGATACGGTCATTCTCCTCAAATACGGAGGGAATAATGTTTGCTGCTCTTATCAACTACTCCTTCAGTCCTATGTATGATGAACTAGTTATGTATCTGAAAAATCTAAAAAGAGTAAGCAAATGAAAGCAATGAAAGAAGAGCTGAGAATGTCCGTATTTCTGCTCATTATAACCACTGTCTGCACATTGCTGCTGGCAGGGGGAAACTCTCTGTACCAGAAGGCACTTGCAGAGAAAGAGAAGGAACTCCGTATGGATATTCTGCGGACATTTCAGGTCCCATTTACTGAAGATACTTTTTCTTCAACATTTAATGATGCAATAGTAATAGAGAAGGATAAACGTACGACATACTTCTTCTCTCTGGGCGCATCCAGGCAGGCTGCAGTTATTACAACTGGAAGCGGATTATGGAGTGAAATTGAAATATTCCTGTTTGTGGATATTGATACCCTGACAATAAAGGAACTAAGAGTCCTCTCGCATGGTGAAACTCCCGGATTAGGCGGACGGATTGAGGAGGAGTGGTTTCTGGATCAGTTTGCTGATCTCGATATCTCAGAAGGGGTGAAGGTTGTAAAGGAACGAACTGATGTTCCGGGAGAAGTGGATGCTATTTCGGGGGCAACCCGAACAAGCGATGCTGTAATGCTTATTCTCAATAAGGCTCTCGATGGAGTTATGAGTAAAAGCCGGCAAGAGTAAAAAAGGGTATATATATGGGGAAAGCAGTAAAATCCAAGGGAGTTTCCTATTTCATAGATTCTCTCTGGTATAACAATGCAACATTCAGTATGGTACTCGGTATTTGTTCTGCCTTGGCTGTAACAACGAATCTGCTGAATGCTCTGGTAATGGGGATTTCCGTCACAGTTGTTCTGATTATCAGCTCGATGGCTATCTCCCTGATGAGAAATATTATCCCGGAAAGAGTTCGGATAATAACTTTCATGCTGATCATTTCCACTTTTGTAATAATGGTGGATTTTATTCTGAAAATTTATCTGCCGCCGGTCAGTAAGGCGCTTGGTCCGTATGTTGGGTTGATTATTACAAACTGTATTCTTATGGGCCGGGCTGAAGCTTTCGCTATAAAACAACCGCCATATTACTCATTCATGGACTCTTTAGGGTCGGGAATCGGCTATACCCTATCGATCATGGTTCTTGCTGCAGTACGCGAACTGCTGGGAGCCGGATCACTTTTTGGCGTACAGGTTCTTGGCGATTCCTGGGATGGCTGGGGACTTATTATGATTCCTTCGGGTGCATTTTTTGTACTGGGGTTCTATATCATGTTTGCAAATATGATACAAAGACGTTTTATCAACAGAAAAATAACTGGATAAACAGGGGGCTGGATTATGAAAACACTGATACTGATATTTTTTGCCTCGGTTCTTACCAATAATATTGCGTTGACCTATTTTCTGGGGATGTGTCCATTTATTGCAATTTCAAAAAATACAAAGGCTGCCTCTGGAATGGGTATGGCAGTAACCTATGTAATGGTAATTACCGCTATCGTCAACTATACAATCTATACCTTTGTTTTGATTCCTATGGGTCTTGAATACCTTGCATTTCTGATTTTCATCATCGTTATTGCTGGTATTGTACAGGTATTGGAAATGCTGGTTGAACGATTTTTCCCGGTTCTTTATACCTCATTTGGTATTTTTCTTCCACTGATAACGGTTAATTGTGCAATTCTGGGATTGTCGCTCTTTATGATTCTCCGTGACTACTCATTTCTGCAGATGATTTTCTATTCACTTGGCTCAGGCCTCGGATGGTGGCTGGCGATTGCTGCAATGGCAGGATTGAGAAGAATGCTGATGCTTAGCGAACCGCTGGCATCTCTGGGAGATGCCGGAATTACAGTAATTCTTGCCGGTTTTATGGCGCTCAGTTTTTTTGGATTTTCTGGAATCCTCCCCGCATAAGGAGTTTCTACTATTATGACATATCTTTATTCACTACTGGTTATGAATGGTTTAATAGTATTTATACTGATCCTCCTGATCCTGATAAAGCGCTATATTGCCGTCTATGATGATTATTCAGTCACAATAAACGGAGATAAAGAGATTGTTGTTCCCGGTGGACAGACAATTGTATCTTCTTTAACTCAGAATAAGATATTTCTTCCCTCTGCCTGCGGAGGAAAAGGAACCTGCGGATTATGTCAGGTGAAAATAGTTGAAGGACTAACAGATCCTCTCTCTATCGAGGAGGCTGTACTGCCGTATAAAGAGATAGCTGCAGGTTATCGTTTGGGGTGCCAGACAAAAGTCAGAGGAGATTTGAAGATTGAGATCCCCGAAGAGTATCTCTCGGTAAAAGAGTATAAGGGATTAATCAGTAAGATTGAGACACTTACCCATGACATCAACCGTTTTGATATTGATCTGATTGAGCCGCGGGAAATTGAGTTCAAAAGCGGTCAGTATGTGGTGGTGGAACCGATTCCCGGGGAAACAAGAGCCTATTCAATTGCTTCTATCAGAAAGCATAAAGAAAAAATTTCTCTTGAAGTTAAGAAGATTCCCAATGGTATCTGCTCGACGTATATGCATGCTCTCAATGAAAAGGATGAGCTGAGTTTTTACGGACCGTATGGAGATTTCTATCTGCGGAAAAACGACTATACCGTTGTCTGTGTTGCCGGTGGTGTAGGGCTTGCTCCCATGAAATCAATTATTGATGAGGTTATTCATGAGTATCCGGGCCGGAAAGTCGAACTCTATTACGGGGCCAGAACAATTGATGATATGTATGACTATGAAAGATACATCTCGCTAACCGGAGAGCATGAAAACTTTAAATTTTATCCGGCGCTTTCAGAAGTTGATGAAGTTCTTCATCATCCCTCCGGTTTTGTCTTTGATACTGGATTTATCAACAATGAAATAGCTAAGAGGATAGAGGATGGGAATGCTTGTGAAGCTTATTTGTGCGGTCCGCCCATAATGATCAATTTCTGTATTCAGACTTTGATGGACAAAGGGGTGCCGGAGGATAGGATCTTTTACGATAAATTCTGATTTAAGTGTGCTTTATCGATGATCTGTATTATGAGGTGCAGATTATCTTAGAGATATTCTAACGTAATAATTTATAGGAGGAAGAAGATGATGAAGAGAACAATGTTTGTTTTTCTGATCCTGCTCATTGCAGCAGGCAGCGGGCTGCTTTTCGCGAAAGGCGGTGCTGATGTTCCTGAAAATGCCCTTGTTGCTAAAGAGGTGAAAGCTGCACCGAAAATGGATGGTAAGCTGGATGATGCATGGCAGCTTGCCAAGAGTCTGGAAATTCCCGTTGAAGTTGCTGATTATGCCCATTTTGCAGAGATGTACCGTGGCAACAAGTACGATGTTACATTGCGTGCAATGCATACTGATACCGATCTTTACATGTTTGTTCAGTGGACTGGTGATGAGTCTCTTTCTGATGACAGACAGTCATGGTATTTTAATGATGAAGCCGGAAAATGGATGCAGAAACCCAAAAAAGCTCCTGATGATTATACTCCTCCTGGATATGAAGATAAATTTGCTTTTCTCTGGGAGATTGAATCTGATAAATTTGCAGCTGAAGGTGGATCAATATTCTGTCATGAAGAGTTTAAACACGCCAATTATCCGGATGAATTAATGGATATCTGGCATTGGAAATTAGTTAGAACGGCACCGGTGCATCAACTTGATGACAAAAAACTGGTATATATTGATGAAAATGGTGAAGGTCCGAAATTTGATGGAAGAAAGAGTGATGCTGGAACATCATCCTATTCCGATAACAAGCAGACTTTGGAAATTAATGGTGTTGAAATGACACTGCCCTTGCTTTGGATTCCCGGAGAAACAGCTTACTCCTACATTATGAATGAAGAGCCTAAAGCCCGTCAAATCGTTGGTATGGATGAGAACATGAACCTGGTTGATGAAGATGGAAATATTTTAACCAAAGAAAATTTTATGCTCGGATCAGATATGCTGATACCAAGTATTAAAGGGATTAAACCTGCAACAGGTTCCCGTGGCGATGTAACAGTATATGAATTCTATGATACCGCGTCAAAGACATGGAATCTTGAAATTCAGAGAAAACTGGCAAACGGCAATGATGATGATGTCCAGTTTGATGATTTCGAAAAGATGTATAACTTCTCCATTTCGGTGTTTGACAACGCTGCTATAGCGCATGCAACTCCTGAAGGCATTACCGGTAAAGCCTATACTTTGGTTTTCCAGTAGAATTTTTATATATTTGAGTCTAAGACAAGTTCCTTCTCTTCCTGGGGAAGGGACTTCATTCTATAAGGATCGGGATGAATGAGACAGCTTCTGCATAGTGTATTCAAATTTTTTAGATCAACCAAATTGGCTCTTGTTCTGATTATCTACGGTGCTGTTATTTCTATAGTAGGTACTCTGGTCCCGCAGGGACAGCACATTAGCTACTATGTTAATAATTATTCTGCATTTACTGTCTGGCTAATAACTAGAACGGGGGTAGATAGAGTTTCAACCTCATTATTTACGATTATACCCACGCTCTTGTTTTTTATAAATTTGCTGTTATGTACAGCTTCAAGGCTGCATTCCAGGATTTCTCATGGCGCAAAAAAACGTTTTGGACCTGATATTCTGCATCTTTCACTAATCTTATTAATTATTGGCAGTGCGGTATCGGTAACAAGCAGGGTTGAATCGATATGGTATCTGGAAACCGGTGCTGCAGCTGAAGTCTCTCCGGCTTATACATTACAGCTGGTTAATTTAGAATTTTTTACCTATGAAGACGGCAGACCCAAAGATTGGATCTCAACAGTTTCAGTTTCCGGGAGCGGGAAGAGATCAGGTGAATTCAGTGTTGAAGTAAATAAGCCGCTAAAACTGGGTAAGGGAAAGCTCTACCAATTCGACTACCGGTTAATTCACGCTGTTTCCCTTATTACTGAAGAAGGGGTATCTGTTCAGCTTGATCAGGGATCTCTTATCAGCCTGGAGAGCGGCATGTTTCAGTATTTGGGAAATGAAACAATTGCAGACACGTATTCTGCACAATTCAGGGAGTACGGCAGTGCCTCAAAACAGCTGTATGCATTTGGGATTGATGATGAAATTGAACGATTTACGGTTAGTAATTTGATTACCAAAGAACAAACCGGACTGAAGTATGCCGAAGACCCCGGCGCAGTTATGGTGTTTATTGCCCTTTTCTTATTTGCAGCGGCAATGGCTTTGACAATTTATCAGAAAATGAAGGATAAGAAGATATGATAGCAACAATATCGTTTTTTATATTGATAGCAGCACTTGCAGTTCAAATCTATTTTATCATTAGAAATAGTGAGAAACCTGATCCAATTACCCATTATATGCTTTTTATTGCTTTTCTTCTTCTGCTGATAACTACAATCATACGCAGTTTTCGTATCGATTTTGTTGCGGTAACCTCAACGTATGAAGCTTTGTTACTTTTTTCTGAATGTATTGTGCTGGTTCTTGCAGTGTATAGATACAAGTCAAAAAATAGGACTTTACCGTTTATTATTACTGGTGGTACGCTGATATCCATAATACTGCTGGCGCTAGCTTCTTCACCTATTATTCCAGATGCGGCTTTACCTCCGGTTCCTGCGCTCCAATCATATTGGCTGGTTTTGCATATTCTGTTTGCATTCTTTGGCGAGGCATTTTTTGCTGTTGCTTTTATGGCGGCAATCTATTTTCTTGTGGTGAAAGATGAAGAAAAAAAATCATATGCAGATGCACTAATCTATAAATCTATTATTATCGGGTACTTCCTTTTTACTGCAGGCGGATTGATTTTTGGGGCAATCTGGGCATACAATGCTTGGGGACGTTACTGGGGGTGGGACCCCAAAGAGACGAGTGCTTTTGTCACCTGGCTTATATATACCCTCTACCTGCACTTGCGTCTGGTAAAAAAAATGCGCGGAAAAATAACTGCAATTTTTTCTGTTGCAGGTTTTGTGCTGACTCTGTTCACCTTTCTGGGAGTTAACTATCTGATGACAGGGTTGCATAGCTATTGAGTGTGCTTAAAAAACTCTACATTGATCATCAGAGATGGATGTATGCAGGGTTTTACTATATATCTGCAATCTGGTAGATGGCATAAATATCATCACGAAAGAGTTTCTTAAAGTTGCCCAGAGGTGCCGCTTCAGCTGCTTTATCAGCCATTTCTCCTTTACGGTCATCTGTAACTCCAAGCTCTTTGAGAGTTACGGGTAATCCCATCTCCCTGAAAAAGTTTTCAAGCCGTTTAATCCCTTCCAGTACTGTTCTCTCATCAGAATCGATATCTATCTCGACACCAAATACACGATTAAAAAACTGGACAAATTTAGCAATATGCTCATTATATACATATTTCATCCATGCAGGAAATATCACTGATAGACCAGCCCCATGTGCTACATCATACATAGCACTCAGCTCATGCTCAACATCATGTGAACCCCAGTCACCGACTCTTCCTGTTTCCAGCAGGTCATTGTGGGCAATAGTTCCCGCCCACATGATTTCCGCACGGGCATCATAATCATCGGGATTGTCTTTTACAATTAAAGCGTTGCGGATTACTGATTTGAGTGTGGCCTCTATAAGTCTGTCAGTAAGATCAACTTTCTGTACTTTGGTGAAATAGCGCTCCATCAGATGAGCCATAATATCAGATACTCCACACGCTGTTTGAAAAGCAGGCAGGCTGAAAGTCAATTCCGGATTAAGAATTGCAAATTTCGGTGCAAGGAAAGATGAGTGAATGGCTCTTTTGTACCACCCTTTCTCATTTGTTACTACAGAGTGGGGGCTTGATTCACTTCCTGCTGCAGGTATAGTAAGTATGCAGCCTAAGGGGAGAGCCTTTTTAATCTCTATTCCTGAAAAGAGTTCCCATACATCACCCTCATAATAGAACCCGGCAGCAATCGCTTTAGCGGAATCAATTACACTGCCGCCTCCAACAGCAAGGATAAAATCTATGTGCTCCTTTTTACAGAGCGCTATCCCTTCACGCACAAGTCCCAGCCTTGGATTAGGCATGGCTCCGGGAAGTTCAATGAAATCAATTCCAGCTTTTGTCAGTGATGTGCATATGGAATCATAAAGACCAGTTTTTTTAATGCTTCCTCCACCATAGTGAAGTAGTACTCTGTTTGTGAATGGTTTTATCTCTTCAGCTATCTGCAGCTCAGTACCTTTGCCGAAAATTATTTTTGTTGTGTTATGGAATTGAAAATTGTTCATAATAACTCCTGCTATGTTTATTTAATAAGCACAAACAATAATATATAGTATTATGTGAGAACATACAATAATCGGTGGTAATAATT
>JADHUD010000096.1 GCA_016784705.1 Spirochaetia bacterium
AATAACCTACTCTCTCTACCAAAAGGTTCACAGCACCACTGGATATGATCCTGTATCACGCGGAAGGCTTGACCATGTGGTTACAACTATTACCGATTCATTTGATGAAATCCACTTCTTTAAGCTCGATGAAAAAGAGGAAGTAGGAAGATTCTTCCGTGACATCCTAGCCCGTTCAGGCCTGAGTGAGAGTGAATCAAAAAGATTGGAAAAAATGTTCAGAAAAATGGCAGCAGTGAGTAAATATAAAAAACTGAGCGGTGATTGCTGACATATCCCTTTGTTTTATTGAAATTTCCGGATTTATGAGGCAATTTCATAAACCAAAGATTTATAGAAATCAAGGAGAAATCTGTGGAAAATAGAATCAAACCCCTAACCCTTACCCCTACCCTTATCGAGATGAATTTGAATAAGCTGCTGAAAAGTTATGACCAGAATAAAAGGACAAATTTTATTGATGAACGTCGTCTTCCAGAAGTCATTGTTATCAATCAGGTCATGGAAAATTTAATGGAGATATTATTCCCCGGATGCTCCGGTAAACGTGAGATAACGAGAGAGAATCTTCAGTATGTTATTGGTGATTTACTCAGCCAGGTGCGCTGTGATTTACGGGAGCAGATTCTGCTCGCTTATAAACATGAATGTAATCTTACCGATTGCCTTGAAGAGAGTTGTATTGGAAAAGCTGAACGTGCCACAAACATGCTGATTGAGTCTCTGGCTGACATTCGGACCCTGCTTAAAAAGGATGTAGAGGCTGCCTTTGCCGGTGATCCTGCTGCAACATCAGAAGAGGAGATAGTTATCAGCTATCCCGGTTTAAAAGCTGTCTCCATACACAGAATGGCACATATTCTCTACGTACATAAAGTACCGCTCATCCCGAGACTTATGAGCGAAATATCGCACTCACATACAGGTATTGATATACATCCGGGAGCCAGAATTGAGGAAGGGTTTTTTATAGATCATGGAACCGGCGTTGTTATTGGAGAAACCACAATAATCGGTAAAAATGTAAAAATATATCAGGGAGTTACCCTTGGAGCTCTCAGTTTTCCCAAAAATGCATGCGGCGAACTAATCCGTGATCAAAAAAGACATCCCACCATTGAGAATAATGTTACAATCTATGCCCATGCCACTATTCTGGGGAATGTGACAATAGGAGCCAATTCATTGATCGGCAGTAATGTATGGCTGAAGGAAGATATTCCCGCGAATACAAGGGTTCTGGCTGAAACACCAAAAATGACCTTCAGGTCAGTCGGAAAAATTCCTACAGCCTAGTACCCTGTACAGCTTAAACTTACAGGTTCTTACGCAGTGCCCTGTGGGTATATGCAAGGAAGAATACGAAGCCTTAGCCAGCTAAGGTGATGTATTATGACGCAGCAGATACCTACCGCGTACAAGTAAGAATCCTAAGATTTAAGTTGTACAGGGTACTAGTACCAGGGTTAAATCTGCATTAACCGGAGATTGAGACATCGGATATAAGCAATGAAGGACTTGAAAAAGCCGACATTCGATCTGTCCTTCTGTCATCAGCCTTTTCTGAAATCCGGTTTATAAACTCAAAAAAGTTTCCGGCAATTGTAAAATTACGTACAGGATCTCCCTGATTACCATGAGATACACGATACCCTTTTGCAGACAAAGAGAAATCTCCGGTAATAGGATCAAGACCAGCATGCAGACCCTCAACCTCAGTTATGAGGATGCCGGAATCCAACTGCTGCAAAAGTGCCTCCTGATCATCTGTCCCGTTAGTTATGTATGCATCATGCAGTCCGGTTGCAACACCTCCGGAAAACCCGCCTCTTTGACTATGCCCTGTTGGATCCACTCCTGCTCTGGCCGCCGAATATACCGAGTGAATGACACTCTTAAGAATTCCCCTTTCTGCCAGCACTATAGATCTGGTAGGAACTCCTTCATCATCAAAGGTTTTTGATCTCAAAGAGCCTGATAACGGATTATCCTTTAAGGTAAACAGCTCACAACCTATTTTCTCCCCAGGTTCACCTTTAAACCGCGAGCGGTTTTTCTGAATATTCTCTCCAAAAAAATGCGATGATCCTCCGGCAATAAAAACTCCCAGTAATTTTGAAGCAACCTGTTCATCCAGAATTATATTATAGGTACCTGTAGAAAGCTCACCTGCACCCAACATAGAGATTGCTTTATCAGAAGCCTCTTTCACTAGAAGAGCTGTGTCGATCCCGGAAAAATTCTGATATAATCTTACTGCCGAACCGACCTGTGTATCCTTACCATCAGAGGCCATGACATACAGCATCGCACCGCAAAGCGAAGCTCTTCTGAATGCAGCAGTTTTTTCAGTACTGACTATTCCCGTCTCACTGCTGATTTCCTGATAATAGGCATAGGGAACATTTATTATCCGTGAATCATACTCTTTGGCACTCTGTTCAAGATTGAGAGCAACTTCTTTTTTCCTGTCCACCGGTATACTTCCAATATCTTTACTCATAAACTCTTCGGAGTCTGGAAGCTCCTTACCGCTGTACAGTACATTGCCCTCATCAAAAGCCGAATATTTGGAATTCTCTCCGGCTTTTCGCAGAATCGCTGAAACCGATTGTTCTGTTACAGATTCGGTAAAGGCAGAACCTATTTTCCCATCTACTGCAACTCTGGCACCAACTCCCGACGTTTCAGCTGAAGTAAAGTTATTTATTGAACCGTTAAATGCGGATATCTCAATCTCTTTTCCCCTAGAGTAATATAATTCTGATGGCACCAATTGTTTATCAATAATTTTCAGTAGAAATTCTTTAATCATGCTCTGCCTCCAATCACTAAACCTGAAACCTTTATGGCCGGCTGTCCAACATTAGCCGGAATTGAGCCGGAAAGAGATCCGCACATTCCCGTTCCGAACTCCATAGTATTCCCAATCATCTCAATATTCATAAGTATTTCCGATCCTTTTCCTATCAGCGAAGCCCCTTTTATTGGCTTACTGATCTTACCTTTCTCAACAAGATAGGCCTCCATGACAGAAAAATTGAAGTCTGTTGTAGGTGGATTAACTGAACCGCCGCCCATATTCCGACAATACAAACCATACTCAATACTTGCTATCATATCATCCAGCCTGCTGTCACCCTCTGCAATATAGGTATTTGTCATACGTGATGTCGGAGCAAATTTATACGATTCTCTCCGTGAACTGCCGGTAAGAGGAAGATCCATTCGCAGGGACCCCAGTTTATCAACCATATATGAGACCAGTATTCCATCCTTTACCAGAATATTTTTTTGCGTAGGAAGAGCTTCATCATCAATATTCGCCGATCCCCAGGCATTTGGAACTGTTCCGTCATCGATTGCTGTCACTATGGGTGATGCAATCTGCTGATTAAGTTTTCCACTGAATACCGATGCGTTCTTTCCTACACTTGTGGCTTCAAGCGCATGCCCGCAGGCTTCATGAAATATCACTCCGCCGAATCCATTATCAATTACCACCGGAAATTTTCCCTGTGGTGCATAGTCAGCTTCAAGCAATACACAAGCCATTCGTGCTGCTTCGCAGGCTATGGATTCCGGGCTGATTGTCTCAAACATCTCGAAGCCCATACCTCTGCCCGGTGCAGACATTCCAGTCTCTCGTTTATCCCCATCAGTTGCAATACACCTGACAACCAGTCGTGTGCGGACCCGATGATCCTGGGAATACCTGCCATCACTCGTGGCAACGACTACTTTCTGATCAGTATCAAGATAATTAATCATCACTTCAGTTATTTTTTCCGAGTAGTGTCTTGCGGCCTGATTTGCCCGCTCAACAATCCCTATTTTAACCGGCAGATCCACAGTATCGGGTAAAATTGAGATGGGTAAAATTGATTTGTATTCATAAGGCACCAGGGTTTTAACAACTCCGGTCACACCTGCCGCAGCTGCTGCTGAAATGTCCTCAGCAAGTTTGCGAAGTTTACGCTCATCCACATCCGCAGCATACATATAGATAAAATCTGTTCCGGTTATAATCCTCAGACCCGCACCGGCAACAATTCCGCTGGTTATATTTTTCACTTTTCCGGAATCATAGGAAATACCGGATTTAATCGTCTCCTCAATAAATATATCCGCATAATCACCACCCCGGGAGAGTGCTTTTTTAAGAATTTCAGTCAGTAATTCCTGTGAATATTCCATATAACCTCCATGTAGAACAACTTGATCACTATAAAATATTTAGATCATTAATAATGCCGCCGCCGACAACTTTATCATCAATATATACAACCGCGGATTGCCCCGGGGTAATTACCGAAGGTTCATCCAAATATACAACTATACTCTTTTCTCCACCTTTGAAAACATCAAACTTGATACTGCAGGGGATTGAAGGAGAGTTGTACCGTATCTTTACTTCTGCTGTAATAGTATGCAAACCGGATTCCCGCATTAGTACTTCTGGCGGAATAAACCAGTTCGTCTCTGAGATGGAAAAAGCAGATTCCGGCAGCTCATCTTTCCTGCTGACTGTGATACAGTTGTTTTCAGAATTCACCTTAGAAACATACCAGGGGCCATCAGAAAGACCAAGCCCCTGTCGTTGTCCAATTGTATAATGCATATACCCTCTATGTCTGCCAAGTACATTTCCCTGACGGTCAATTATATCTCCTTCGTTAGCAAGTGCTTCATTCCCAAAATAACCGGCTAAAAAATCCGTATATTTCTCTGGAACAAAGCAAATATCCTGACTCTCTTTGACACTGGTTCCCGGCAGCCCCTGCTCTCCCGCAACAGCAACAATCTCTTTTTTTGTTCTATCCCCAAGAGGAAAAAGAATATAAGGGAGAATTTCAGGATTGATACGGTACAGCATGTAAGATTGATCCTTTGTAACATCAATCCCTTTACTTATTACCGGATAACCATAAAGTGTACTTTTACGGGCATAGTGACCGGTGGCAAAATAGAGCGGTTTTCCAATTTCAAGCAAACCATCCTGACGAACCTGTTTCTGAAGTGTCAGATAAAACAGGCTGAAACGAATACGCTCATTACAGCGGACACAGGGATTAGGAGTTTTTCCAACCCTATAGGATTCTGCGAAATCAGTTATCACCTTCCGGTAGAACTCATCAATCATATTAAAACGGTAATAGGGTACTCCACGGCTATCACACAGGCGTCCGGCTCTTCCTAATGTCTCGTCATTGCAGCTCTTTGAGTCAACGCAAATATCATGGCTCGCCCCAATAACAATTTTCCACTCCTGCTGGAGAAGGTACAATGCGGCACTTGAATCAACTCCGCCGCTTAATCCTACTGCTATGGTTGAATTTATTTTACCCATCTCTACACATTAATGATTTTTACCATCTGTGCAAGCCCCCTCTACTCTTGACAACAGAGCCATCCTGGCCTACAGTTTTTACATGTTGGAACATCATTTTTTCACACAGCCTCCCAGGGTTTTAGCACACAGAGGTGATTCAGAGTTTTACCCGGAAAATACACTCCCTGCATTTATCAGTGCCGAAAAACTTAAGGTTGACGTAATCGAGACTGATGTGCATCTAACCGCTGATAACGATGTTGTCATTTGGCACGATAAAACCCTCGATCGTCAGACCAATGGTACAGGTATTGTGGAGGCATTTACACTTAAACAGCTAAAAATGCTAGATGCCGGATACAATTATTCAAAAGATGGCGGCATGTCATTCCCATTTCGGGAAACCGGAGTAACTTTGATGTCACTTGATGAAGCTCTGGAAGCACTTCCGGACATGCGTTTTAATATTGATTTAAAGACTAAAGATACCCGGCTTCCAGTCAAATTTACTGAGATTGTAGGAAAGCATAATGCTATGGATAGAATACTCGGTGCAAGTTTTCATACAGAAAATTTACAAGCACTCAGGTCACTTATGCCTGGAATGGCTACAAGTTTTTCAACCTTTGAAGTATTCACACTTTTTATAAAACAAAAGCTGGGGTTCCGTCCCTCATCCCGGGAAAAATTAAAGGGGCAGGTGCTGCAGGTTCCGGAGCAGTATGGTATCTTGAAGGTGCTGACAGAGAGTTTCATTCGAACTTTTCACGAGGCAGGGCTGTATATCCATGTATGGACTATAAATAATGAGGATGACATGCGGCGTCTGATACGAATGGGTGCAGATGCTATATTCACTGATAATCCCAGGCTGCTGCAGAAAGTGTATACTGAACTTTCTCTATTGAGAAGGGGCTAAAAAACAGTAGTTTTCTAGCCCGTTTTAAATTTCTCAGATTTTCAGATATAGAGTTGAGTTGCCGGATTAATATTACCTGCCTCTATTTCCTTGAAATATTTTACCGTCCCGATTTTCATCTCTACTGTTGCCTCTTCATCACTCACAATAATGGCATGCGGATGCATCTGAAGTATGCTGCAGGTCCACATATGATTTACATTCCCTTCAACTGTATTCTTAAGCGCAAGAGCTTTCTTATAACCATTCACGACTACAATAACCTCTTTGGCATCCATGATAGTCTGGATTCCAACAGTCAGAGCTGTTTTCGGCACCTTTGTTAAATCATGTCCGAAATTTCGCGAATTGGCAATTATTGTATCCTGAGTAAGTGTTTTTATTCTTGTGCGTGATTTTAAAGATGACCCGGGTTCATTAAAAGCAATATGACCATCGGATCCTATCCCGCCAAGAAACAGATCTATCCCGCCCGCTGCTTTAATTTTTTCTTCATATGCCAGACACTCTGCTTCCAGATCGTCAGCACTCCCATTTGGAATATTAATATTTTCTTTCTTAATATCAACCAGAGAAAAGAGATTTTCCCTCATAAATGTGAAATAACTTTGCGGATGATTCTGTGGAATTCCTATATACTCATCCATATTGAAGGTGATAATATTTTCAAAAGATATAACTCCATGTTTATAGAGTCTGACTAATTCTTTGTAGGTTCCTATGGGTGTAGAACCAGTAGGAAGTCCCAGAACAAATGGTTTTTCCCGAGTAGGTTCTGATTTGATGATCGCCTGTGCAATGTAATTAGCAGTCCATTTTGAAACATTCTTATAATCTTTCTCAATTATTAAACGCATACACTTCCTCTCTTTATTACTCTATTAATTACTCTATTTATTACTCTATTTATTACTCTGTGATTTTCGATATTTTATCGATAAGCTGTACGGCTGTCAGCCGCTTTGCTTTCAGCCGTTCGCGTAATTCAATTATAAATTCATTATCATTAACATCACCGTTAATTTCCAGGTATTCAGCATCTCTCTCTGTTTCTCCATCATTCAGCGCATAACCAACACGGGCAGTCTGAGCAAACTCTTTTTCAGCATCACTGCAGCGCATATCATCCAGAACACCTACGGCCTTAATCCATTTTTCTATTATAGAAATGAAGGTTTCTTGTGTAAATTGATGCAGTGACAATCCATATCTGGATTCAATCATATGCATTACCCACGCCAGTTCATACTGTTCAAAGTAAGCATTTATTTCGGTAAATCGTGCATCAAGCGCTTCGGTCGTCTTGATAGTTCCCTGTTCAACACCCTGTATCACACGCTCAATTTCATCCTTAGGAGCAATAAGTCCAGCTATATCCAGCCATGCACCAGTTCCTGTTTCAGCAAAAGGCTTCGGTGTCAGAATAGTTCTAAGTTCAGCAATAGTTTGAAAATCATGTGTCCTTAAAAAGTTTACCACTATATTCCCAA
The DNA here is from genome assembly GCA_016784705.1 of Spirochaetia bacterium. GTDB lineage: Bacteria > Spirochaetota > Spirochaetia > JABMQR01 > JABMQR01 > JABMQR01. The sequence continues at coordinate 7,742 of JADHUD010000096.1, forward strand.
GGTATCGGGTAACTGCTGTTTCATATATTTCAATCCCTTTTTCCAAAGCTGACCGGCGGATTTTAACGCCGTTATAGTGGTAAATCTGGGTTGAATGCCCGGCTTGTTTCTTTATATCTCGAAGTTTATTCAGCCCGGCTAATATACTTTTAATAGTATATGGTGATAAAAGATGAAAATTCAGATGATCAAATTTAACCGGTGATTTCCGGTTATCACGTTTCGGCCATTTTCGGGAGTCTCGTATGGTTCCGATACTTCTTAAATTGATAGCCGGTATCAGCAATGATTCACCATCATGCTCAATAAGGTAGGAAAAGGGAAATTCTGTGGTGTCTGAATTCCCGTAGTGACGACCGATTATCAGGGTGAAGGCTCCTATTTTCATTGGCCAGAGCATATATGAGTTGGAAGCAGTTTTTGACCCCCTTTCAAGTATACCCTGATGATTAGGGCCGAGTTTATACATATGATTGCTCTGGTTCGAACCGCTGCCGGCATTCAGAAAGGATACAAGACAGGCAATCAGCAGGGTCGACTTGTGGTGGGTTACCGTGTAGGGACCGGCAAAAATCGAACAGGCTTCACCATGATATCCTCCGCAGTTTGCAAAAAACACCGAGTTTTCTGCTGAATACTGTTTTGACAACTGGGTTGCCTGTCCAACAAAGCAGCGGTCGATTAT
>JADHUD010000097.1 GCA_016784705.1 Spirochaetia bacterium
CTACTGGTTCAAGCTGATTATATGTCAATACAAAATTTTTAGCCTCTCCTGCAGCTTCTTCCTGCCCCGCTGCCATAGCAATTGTTATAAAAACAGTCAGAAATACCAGTGTCAATAAGATCTTTTTCATAAACAAACTCCTTTTACTATTTTTTCCGGAATTAATTCCGGTAGATACCTTACATAGTACAATTTCAATATGCTGAAAATTCATCCCATGCTTCCCACATCGCCCAAAAATTTTCCGGAGGAACATCCTCCTGAATATTATGAACTGGAGTAAACACATACCCACCCCCAGGAGCCAGAATATCTAAACACCGTTTAACCTCATCCCTGACTTCCTGTACTGAACCTTTGGAAAGGGTTCCCTGGGTATCTATTCCCCCTCCCCAAAACACAAGATCTTTACCAAAATCTCTTTTCAGCTCAGCAAGATCCATAGTGGACGCTGTATATTGAACCGGGTTCAGAATATCTATACCCATATCAATAAGATCCGGGATAATTGGTCTGACAGCTCCACAGGAATGGAAAAATATTTTCATCTCCGGCATTTTCCTGCTAATAAAATCCAGATATCGACGCATAGGAGGAAATACAAGCTCAGCCAGCATCTTCGGAGAAACAAGGAGTGACTGCTGTGTTCCAAGATCATCACATTCAGCTGCAACTTGAAAGGAATCTTCCAGCCCCCTTTCTTGAATATAGTCCCCGAAAATATCCCAGTACTGGATTTTATGTTCTGCTATCCTGTCAAAAATTTCTCTGGTTTCGTCCGGATACAGGGCCATATCCATATATCCCTTCTCATAACCTCTAAAACGGAGATACATTTCAATAAGACCTGCACAATTCCGGTCGGCAATATAAGAACTTTCTGACCCTGCAGTAATCTGAGTATCAAACAGATCATACATTTCCCCTTTTCGAGAGCTTAAATCAGGTAGTATCAGATACTTCAGAACATCAGATATATCGTCATACTGCTCTAAAGGATGAAAGGTTTGATTAAAATACAGATCCTTCCCTTCCGCCATTTCCCACGTACAGTTGTACTGATCAGTTAAGACCCAGATATCTCCTTTTTTCCTGAGCCTCTGATCTATATCCAGAACTCTGCTGGATCCAACTCGTCTTGTATCCGATTTCAATTCAACAAGCATATTTTCCGGAGGAATTATGATCTGAGATACTATATCTACTATTTTAGTATCATCATAAAACTCGGAATAACCTTTAAATTTCATAGCCTTTTTATAGGCTATTCCAGACAAGCTGGTTACTGTTGTTCCTGAAATATCATAAGGAACGCGATCCGGTTCCTGATGAATCAATGCTGACTTCAATCTTTCATTGCTTGTCATAAATAATTTACCATACTCAATCTTATCCAACAAAATTGTTATTTATTTACATTATTATTATAATCATATTATAATCTGGATATTTCAGTTGTCAAGTTTTTTTAATAAAGTTTTTTTAGTCACGCGCCTTTGGGGAATCAGATGTCGCCATAATTTGGGTGGGGAGTGGTATAAAATACAGTCCCATAGATCACTGGTACTGATTTAGTTGAATTTTCTAAATATCAAGCATAAAGAGAAACATGGACAGGTACAAGAAAGATGAGAATAGAATGAGCAGGAAACATATGTTATAAGGGATGAGTTTATTATTTAAAATCCTACACTCACTCCCGGCAAAGTTATAGACAATTTCCAAAAATGCGAAGCCTTTTGAAATTGGCTCACTGATCTTCCGATTTACAGTCCCATAATAAAATTGCTGGCATTCTTAAGATGTTTTGTCATTTTTGCTTCAGCGTGTTTTTCATCTCCATCCAAAATTGCATCTAACACTTCAAGATGTTCCGTTAAGATATCATGGAACCTTCTTTGAGTAAATTTTTTCCCATAATTATTACGAATTCTTGTTATCCGGTCTACAAGTCCAGAATATATAGTGGTTAATGCCTTGTTTTCCAGACTTTTTACTATTGCAACATGGACATTTTCCCAGGAACCCCATTCGGAAACCAGCTCCTGGTTTGCTTTCTCATTATTCAGTAATTTTCTGCCCTCATCACGCAAAATCTTTAGTTCTTCATTTCCCTTGGTAAGTGCAATTCTTTTAGCTGCACCAGTTTCAATAATTTCTCTGATCTGAAATACATCTCTGATTTCATGGGATGTAATATATGATATTGTAGATCCGCGTCCGGGTACATTTTCCACAAATCCATCCTGCTCAAGCTGTCTGAGTGCTTCGCGTATTGGAGTTTTACTAACTCCAAGTTCTTCCGCAAAATCAGCTTCGTTTATTGGCATTCCTGGAGTCAGTTCAATATTGATAATCCTTCTTCTAAGATTTTCATATACTTTAACCTTTTTATTCCCGTTTGAATCCATTTGTTACTTCCTAATAAAATATAATTATTTTTAAATAATAATTATATTTTATTTGTCTCATGGTCAAGTCCCATTTCTTCTTATTTTTCTGGTGGAAACAGGTCTTGCCTGAGTGATAGAGTGATAGAGTGATAGAGTGATAGAGTGATAGAGTGATAGTTTCCAAGTTTTGATATTGTTAAACAATATATGGCAGTTCTTTATAAAAAATTAGCAATTGTGAAAGAACCTCAATAGAAGAGGCTTTCAATAATAGGTGTTTTTGAAAGCCTCTTAATAGTATACTTACATTTCACAGTCTTCGGTTCAGATGATACTTGCTTAAAGGAGATTCGGCATGAATATGATGCAAGCGGTAAAACTTACCGGAATAAGGAAAATAGAAATAATTGAAGAACCTGTACCGGTCATCAAGAATCCCGCTGATGTCTTATTAAAGGTTGATGTCGTCGGTATTTGCGGAAGTGATGTTCACTATTATACCACCGGAAGAATCGGCAGTCAGATAGTTGAATACCCATTTACAGTCGGCCATGAATTTTCAGCAACGATTGTTGAGCTGGGTACTGGCTGTAAGGGATTCAAACCAGGGGACAGAGTTGCAATCGACCCTACTATCTATTGTGGAACATGTGAACAATGTTTGAAAGGTCGTTATAATACCTGCTTACATCAGAAATTCCTGGGTTGTCCCGGCCAAATGGATGGATGTCTGAAAGAATATATCGTAATGCCGGTACATACCTGCTACCTGCTGCCGCCTTCCATCGATCAGGAAGCGGCAGCAATATGTGAACCGCTGACAATCGGTTGTTATGCTGTTGATAAAGTAAGCAGTATGGAAAATTCCCGTATTGGAATTTTTGGTTCGGGTCCAATTGGCCTATCAGTATTAAACACCTCTCTACTAAAGAATCCAGGAAAAATATTTATGACTGATATGTTAGATTATCGTTGCGACCTTGCCCGCAGCCAGGGAGCTGACTGGGCAGGTAACCCGCAGAGAGTTGACTGCATTCCCGAAATCTCCTCACAGGCACCCGATCTTCTTGATGCAGTTTTTGAATGCTGCGGTCAACAGGAAGCACTTGATCAGGCAGTTGAATTGGTTAAGCCGGGAGGAGAAATCATAATTGTAGGAATTCCTGAATTTGACCGTTTTAGTTTTGATGCTCACAAGGCCAGAAGAAAAGAATTAACCATCAAACAGGTCCGCAGACAAAATAAATCTGAAGAGAAGACCTTGGATTTGGTCGCTAAAGGTCTTGTTGACCCCGGGTATTTGGTCACCCATCGATTTCCGTTAAGCCAGGTGCAGAAAGCTTTTGATTTAGTTGCAAATTATGAAGACGAGGTGATAAAAGCTTTAATTATACTGTAGAGATTAGTGTAATGATGCCTGGTACCCTGTACAGCTTAAACTTACAGGTTCTTACGCAGTGCCCGGTGGGTATATGCAAGGAAGAATACGAAGCCTTAGCCAGCTAAGGTGATGTATTATGACGCAGCAGATACCTACCGCGTACAAGTAAGAATCCTAAGATTTAAGTTGTACAGGGTACTAGTAATGAAGTGACCTCATACAGTTAAACCGATGAATCTTCTTCTAAACCAGTCACCATTTACAGGTTAATAGAGGTTTCTCTGTAAGTATACTGAATAAGTAACTCACAGAGAAAGAGATAGAGATGTTCTTGAGAATGAAATTCCCGCTCACAATAAAATCGATACCATCAATTATTAGCGATTTATATAGAATAAAACGCCTATTGCCGCTCCAAGATCGGGTTCTGCAGAAGTCGATCGAATTTTGACACCCGGAGTAAGTTTGAAGAAAAATTCAACAGGAGCATCCATAAGAAAGTAAGAGATACCAACTGGTATATTGATGGAAAAGCCTTCGATAACGGGACTAAAGTTTACAGCCCCTGTAATTCCGATGTTCACATAAAAGGGAAGTCTGTCTACATAGAACCGATCCAGATCATACTGAACCCCGGCTTCAACGGCAAAACTGTCATTAAAGCTGTACCCCAGTGTACCCACGATTCGGAAATCGCCCATTCCGTATTTAAAGGCTCCCCCTGCGACCGGGTATCCTGCACTAAGTCCTATTCCAAACCCATCTGCCTTATCATAGGTTGCTGCCGGCAACGTTAAGACACTAAGTACAATAATAAGTATCAAAAGATATTTTTTCATAATCTGTCCTTTGGGGAAAACCTCCCCGAATTAGTTATTTCCTTATTATATCATAAATAATATATAGTATACAGGTAGGACTGACCCCCTGTTCCAGTGCCCTTGCTTCAGTATTGCAGTATTGCAGTATTGCAGACAGAAAGAGCAGGCGACGGTGAATAGCTCTCTTCGCCCGGCCTCCCTGTTACAAAAAAACCAGAAGCTGACCGATAACCATACATCACAGATGGATGAGAACAACCTGCCGACCACCTGCGGCTTACATCCCGGAACGAGAAAGTGTTTCCTGCATTTTCGCAAGTGAAGATTTCCATTGTGCAAAGACTTCTTCCTCTTTTATTCCGATAACTTCCTCAAATGTTTTTTCGGGGTCCAGGAAACCCAGTATTTTGTTCCACCCAAATTCTTTATCTAAATACTGCATATACAAATAAGCCAGATAATATCCACCCGTATTTGCGAACTCAATCGGATTTTCTGTTTTATATTCATTATACGTTATATCGGCAAAACTCCAGACAGCCGCCATATCGGGAGTTTGCTCTGCTAAATAAAGTGCGAACCCCTCTTTCAACCAATATCCCATCATCTTGTTTTTCCGGTCTGTCATTACATGCACATACTCGTGGACTGCTGCTTTTTCGATAGATTCACGGGTATGCTGCGGTCCCGGTTCAGAGGGTGAGGTAATCAATACAAAATCTTTTGTGTTTTTCCCTATATACCAGTCTGGAAGAAAAACTCCGGCAAACCCAATGGTCTTGCGATGCAGAACTTTTCTGTTCGGGTAGATTATTACACCAACACTCTGCTCTTTAGAATAACCCAGCACATCAATAATCTTATCCCGGTTGTCTTTAATTTTTTCTGCAAGTACTTCTGCATTACCTGAATCTTTTTCCTCAGCAAATACTGTTATTCCTTCATAAGAATACTCTTTCATTTTTGCTGTTTTAAGGCTTATAAGGGGAGAGAAATTAATTAAACCCAAGAGAACTAAACTTCCTGTAATCCATAAAACAATTTTCATTAATTTTGCCATATACCGCTCCTTGATTGAATTTTATAGAGGGAATGTAGTTCAAATAGTAAAATTGCACTATTAGACATATGTATGATTTGATCTTTTGCCGGGAAATCATACGAATGTATGAGAGCATATGTATAATTTAGAAGTTCATAACCTTGGAAACCAGTTCCATTCTGCTGTTAACCGAAGTTTTTTCAAATATATGTGATACATGGGTACGTGCTGTGGTAAATGAAATAAATAACTTTTCTCCAATTTGTTTATTGGAATACCCTTTCAGGATCAATTCCAATACTTCGGTTTCCCTGGGGCTTAAATTAAAATTATCCAAGAATTGCTGATCTGCTGTTGTTTTTTTGGGGATTGTGCCTATTCTTGTCAAATAATACAGCACTACTGAAATGGAAACAAAGCTCATAATTGCAAGGAGCAGAAAGTCGAGGGAAATTAGATTATTTCCGCCTCTTCCTAAAAAGTGTATAGAAAGATAGACAGAAGCAGATATTGGAGAAAAAATCATCAAGATTATTCCGATTGCCTGTAAAAGTTTCTGAACTGCCCGGTTAACATTATTATCAATTCCGCGCAAAAAGGAAAATCCCACAAAAAAAAGATAGAGAGAGATGAGTATTATCATTATGGGGTATATGATTCGTGCTGCTGTTTCACCGCTAATATAATAAATACCTGTTCTTACCAGCTGCAGTATATAAACAGAGAATGTAGTGATAAAGGCGGCAGCAGGGGTTATCTTTTTTAACTGTGTTAAAACTTTGTAGAGTAGAAAATATACTGCTGTACCAATTATTATTCCAATTGCTATCTGAATATTCGGAGAGACCAGGGTACTATACCCCAAAATTGAAAGATAATAATCCAGCAGTACCCGAATGATACTCACTAATAATGTAAGGTACAAGAAAAAAAGATACTTAGTTAACGGGGTTTTTATACATGTATGCAGGAATCCCATACTTGCGCTACCGACACAGCCCAATGAGAAAAGCAGAATATACATGATTAAAATGACTGGTTCCATACTAGTGCATGCTAGTTATTACCGTATCAGCTGTCAAGTAAACTATCTTCGGTACCAGTCAATTTTTACAGGTTCAAACAAGTTTATACATATTACCCTGATTATTCTTAAATTTTTTAATTGAATAAAAACACCCTCCAAGTCCCCTCAATCGGAAGCAAACCACGTACAGCCTGGTATAAAACGATAATCCTCATTTCTTTGCTTTCCCAGTGATTGTAGTTCAGAATTTTGGAATTTTCTGGTAGATTTTTGCCACAATATATTACAGTGTGTAGACTTGGACGGGATATTGAGAGAATATGGTATCGGCAGTGACAATCATCAGGCTTTTATGCATGGCAGTGGTAATTTGCATTCGATCAAAGGGATCCTTATGAATATAGGGTAGTGCGCCCAGAAGTCTTGCATCCTGCCAATAGAAACCAATTTCTTCTATTCCGCTCTCATACAGTTTACCGATAGAGCGTTTAACTTCTATCTCAGCAATAGAGATACTGCTGAAAAACCGCTCCCTGCTTAATTAGGATAAAAAAGGGAGGGGAAAAAAAGTCTCTTGAATCAATAGTTTACTTGAAACATCCTGATAGTAAACACCAACAATAAACCTATATAACTCAGCAATCCAACCCTATTTCAAATAGTAGGCATCATAGATAACTCCCGGCCCCCCTTGAAATTTTGACATAACTACCCCGAATGCAACAACTGAATTAAGCCATTTATATTTTTCGGAGGCAGTTTCAAAAAAAATATGCTGCTTAAAATAGTATAAATCAGGATCTACCCGCTGACCGGATTCCCTCATAGCCATCACTTCTCTTGAACGATAACTATACCCAAGAGTTGAAAGACTTATAACTTCCCCCTCTTCGGTTTCAAGAAGGTATCGGGTATCCACCGTCCGTTTCCCTGAATCCTGATTGCTCGCCGTATTCCAATCAGCTCCAATAGGTAAAACCGTACCTTTCAGTTGAGGACCCTCGAATTGCCCGCCAATAATAGGAATAATTCGTTTATATCCATTATCACTTATACCTATATCTATTGGAGAATCACAATGCACAACTATTCTGTATAAAAATTCGATTTGGGGGGTCGTTGGAAGATACCCTCCGCCATAATCCTTCAGTTCTCTATCAAAATTGCTCTCCATAACCTTTCCCTATAAGTCCTTAATTCAGAAACACACTGTAAGCCAAAAATACTTTTGTATCATTTCATTCATGATACTATTCAGACAGTTTTTCTTTTTCATTTTTTAAGAAGATTTGCATTCTAGAGGCATAATCATCGAGTGTTGCCTGCCAGGCTGCAGGATTTATAAAAGGATTATTCTGCCCATTTTTCTGTGAAGTTAAAAATGTATCGATGATACCATTCGGTCTTGGATGTGTATCTAAAGTAATATCAATTTCCAATCCCCTCAGATTTTCAATGGATTGCAGATACTTCTCTCGCATATTCAGAGAAATTCCATATATAAGCAGACGACCGGCATGCATTGTTAAATTACCGTTTATTCCGCATAAACCTACCCTTTTCGTCAATTTATTTTCAGTGAT
>JADHUD010000098.1 GCA_016784705.1 Spirochaetia bacterium
GCTTATTAAAAACATTTTTCTGATTCCTGTTCATTTATATAGACTAATAATATCTCCGTGGACTCGATCTGCATGTATATATACACCTTCTTGCTCAAAATATATGATAGAAGCAGTACATGGTCATGGTATTATAAGGGGAGGAATTCTTGGGTTAACAAGAGTCGGCAGATGCCATGGGACTTTTTTTATTGGTGGTGAGGATCCAATTCCTGATGAATTTAAGTGGAAGAGTGTTTTTGGGAATTATAAAAAATTTCATTTAAAAAAAACAAAATAATCTTAACTTTCAGCTATTTGTCGAATAAAGGGTAATAATGCCTCTAGTGCACTTTCATTATATCCACCTTCAGGAATTATTAAATCTGCATACATCTTTGTGGATTCAATAAATGAATAATGGCCTGGTCGTACAACTTCTAAATATTGGTTAATAACGGATTCAACTGTCCTTCCCCGTTCTTTTACATCTCTTTGAAGCCTCCGAATAAAACGTATATCATCCGGTGTATCAACATACAGTTTTAAATCAATTAAATTCCTGATAACCGGATCAGTAAGGATCATTAAGCCTTCAATAATAACTAATGATCTTGGTTCAACTATGATTATAACTCTCTTTACGTTTATGGTGCACAAAATCATATTGGGGCATCTCAATTTTCTGATAGTTCTTAAGGGTGTGTAAATGTTCATACAAGAGCTTATTATCAAAAGCATCAGGATGATCAAAGTTGTAAGCAGTAATTTTCTCATTATTTATGTACTCAGCGGAACGGTAATAATTATCTTGTGGAATAAATACAAAGTCTGGAATGATTTCTGCAATTTTTCTTGCAATTGTAGATTTTCCTGAACCTGAACCTCCAGTAATACCAATTATTTTAACTTGTTTTTTCATATTATTCCTCTTAACTTATCTATCCTATATTAACCTATATTACAACGAACAAAGGAAAAAAATTATTTCTATTGTTTTATTGTAATTACTTATAAAATATTAAAGTTTATGAAATTTGTCTTTATTAAATTCTATTTATTCATAGTAAATTCTGCATAATCATTGATTCTTCTAAATACTATAGCATAAAATCATTTCATATTAATATTTTTTTAGCTTTATTAACCAATCTACTCCGAGTACTATTAATGTGTTTTTGGTTAAAAAAAATTTAACAATCTGATTACAAACTACTATCTTTTGCAGCAGGAACTGGACATTATGACAATTCGAAAAAGTATTATCTGTATCATTATATTAATATTTGTATATTCACCCTCTGTATATTCAGTTGATAAATCAGAATTAATTCTTGCGAGTTGGAATATAAGAATTCTATCAAATAACAGCAGGGATTCTGAAGAATTACAATATATCTCTAATATAATCAAACGATATGATCTTATTGCAGTACAAGAAGTACGTGATGAGGAGGTACTGAAAAGGATTTTGGATATTCTTCCAGCAGAATGGTCTTATATTATTTCGGATCAAGTCGGACGGGGAGTTAAAGAACGATATGCGTATCTATTTAATACAAATTTTGTTACAGCTTTGGGAAATGCATATTTATTGGAAGATCCTGAGGATGTCTTTATTAGGGAACCATTTATCTCAAGTTTCGTTTCTGAGAAATTTGATTTTACATTAATAACTTTTCACGCCCTATTTGGTGACTCTATTAATGACCGTCGAAAAGAAATTAGACTTTTACCTGAAGTAATTAACCTAGTTGATGCAGCAACTGGAAATGAAAGAGATATAATCTTACTCGGTGATTTCAATATGCCATCAAATGACAAAAGTTGGATGATGGATCCATATGTTGCAATAATTCCATATCAAACTAAAACTACAATTTCAGATACAAGCAGTTACGATAATATTTGGTTACATAAAGAATTTACTTATAAAGAAAATTTTAAATCTCTATACGAAGTTTATTCTTTTGATGAAATACTATTTAATAATGATGATAGATTAGCAAGCACAACTTGCTCAGACCATAGGCCAATTTCAATTGTATTAAATGTTTTGGATGATAATGATATATCAGAAAATTGGTTTACTACTGCTCAACCCATTATTCAACCAAATGTTAATTCAAACAAATTTGTAAATAACAAAAATTTTGATTTATATAGTAACTATAAACCTGGGGACATTGAAATTACTCAAGTTATTTGGACACCCACTGAAAAAGAATCAGTAATTATCAAAAATCTAACAGAAAATGAAATATCTTTGGAGGGTTGGACTCTTGGTGATAAAAATAGTCCAGATTCATATGTATTCCCGTTTGGATCAAATATTTTAGCAAAAGAAACTCTTATAATTCATCATTCAGTTCTCAATTTCATAATTAATAATTCGAACGAAATTATATTCTTAAAAAGACCTGATAAAGTTGTTATTGATTTGTGGGAAAGTGAATGATTCTGAAATAGATTGAAGCAGCTAGTAGATAGTATGAAATCTGTTTCTTTTTTTATATCGGGCTGAGTGTGGATGGATAAACACGTAATATTTTTTTTAGATTATTGCATTTTTCTATAATCTGGTTTAATTATCACACCAACGTGTTTATCTCGTAGTTTCTTTCGAAACTACTTAAATCTACCATTGCAAAATAAAAAAAGAAACAGAAAAAATCTGTTTCTTTTTTTATATCGGGCTGAGTGGATTTGAACCACCGACTTCTTGATCCCGAACCAAGCGCGCTACCCCTGCGCTACAGCCCGAATGAAAATACGAGAGTAACTGGAATTAATCCCTGGTTTTCTGCTTGACTGATTAATACAATAATCAGTTTAGCAGAATCCTCTCATGAAAGACAAATATAAAACATAGAGTAATTGAATGTCAACCAGTATCTTTATTGACTCTTTATTTACTACATGATATTTTTTTACAGCTATTAATACTATTTAAACTTGAAGGATAAGGATATCAATAATGCCCCCGAAAAAAATAAGCAATATTAATGAAATCTCAAAAACAAAAGAAACCCAGCCCCCCAAAAAAAGCAAGATCAAACTATCAGTAATTCTTAGTATAATTATGTTAGTTTTTGTCGTTATTGCTTTTGGGTTGAGCCCTATTGCAGGAGCCTTTGGAGGTTCCAGTTCTGACCTTGTTTTTGGATACTATAACGAAGAACCTATTACATTTACATATAATAACTATTTTTATAATCAAAGAGAGTCAATAGCACAAAACTGGGATGTTAATGCAGATGATTCGAATTATGAGTATCAGGTTTATCAGATTTGGAAACAGGCTTATGACAATACTGTTATACATATAGCCCTTATGCAGGAAGCTGATAAAAGCGGACTCTTAATAACTGATAATGCGATCGATAGATATTTATTAGAGAGTGGACCATACATTAATAGTGAAGGCAAATTTGATCCTCAACTTTATAACTCAGTTTCAGATGTTACTAAGAAAAATATCCGTGATGAAGTAAAAGAATCCATTCTAACCCAAACGTTGATAAATGACCTTTTTGGTTCCTATATTTCACCTGCGGAACTCGAATTTATTGATGCAATGGGTAAAAACGAGAAAGAATTCGATTATTTAGTGTTTCCTTTAACTACATATCCAGAAGAAAAAACTAAAGCTTATGGTGAATCTAATGCAATAGAATTTACTACAATAGAAGTTAGTATTATAACTTTATCTGGTGAAAATAAGCAGGAAGCAGAAAGTATCTATAATCGAATTAAAAACAATGAAATTCTTTTTGAAGATGCTGCAAGAACCTATTCTCTTGATACGTATGCAGATAAGGGTGGAGAGGTTGGTGCTAATTATTTCTTTGCAATGCGGGAAAATTTTAATTCTGAAGAAGATTTGAATTCGGTTTTTTCATTAAAAGAAGGAGAAATCAGTTCTCTATTGGAAACCCCTTATGGATATAATATTTACCAAGTTAATAAAACACCAGAATTACCAGATTTTACAAATGAAGAGACTTTATCAATTGTTAAGGAATATTTGATTGCACGGGAACGAGGTTTGGTTGAAGATTATATCAACGCTGAAGTTTCTAATTTAATTTCTTTACATGAGGACCTTCCTTCAGTTGCTTCAGAAGCTGGTTTAGATATATTTTCCACATCCGCTACCCCAATCAATTACGGAGGATCACTATTTCTTGGTTCATTTCAATATAGTGATACAGAACAGTATTTAGCAAACCTGGAAAATAACGAATCATCTCTTAGCAAACTGTTTGCAACTGAAAAAGGTAGTTTTTCAGAACCAATCAAGATAAATGAGGGCGTTTTAGTCGCCTTCTGTAAAGCAGATCTTGTTAATGAAGGGAATCTGGAAACTCTTTCGATGATTTACCCCTACATTGCCCCACAGGTACAGCAATCAGATTTTACAAACAGCATATTTACTTCTGAAAAATTTGAAGATAACTTTTTACAGATTTTCTTTTCAGAAATACTTGCTACATCATAACAAAAAAGCTGTCAGCTAAAACTGACAGCTTTTTTTTAATCTTTATCATCACTTTTTAAAACTGATAAAAATGCTTTCTGAGGAACTTCAACATTCCCCACCATTTTCATTCTTTTCTTACCCTCTTTCTGTTTCTCAAGAAGTTTTCTCTTTCTGGAAATATCACCACCATAACATTTTGCTGTTACATCTTTGCGATATGCTGTAATTGTCTCTCTGGCGATTACATTGCTGCCTATAGCCCCTTGAATAGCTATCTTGAATTGTTGTTTAGGTATTTCGTTTTTAAGCTTCCTACAGACACTCCTCGCACGTGCAACAGAATTTCCCCGGAAAACAAGTTGGGATAAAGCATCTACTATTGAGGCATTTACTAAAATATCCAATCTCACCAGGTCTGTAGATTTATAACCAATAATTTCATAATCAAATGAAGCATAACCACGACTTACTGATTTCATTTTATCATAAAAATCAAAGAGTACTTCAGCTAATGGCATTTCATAAATTAGTTCAACTCTTTTTTCATCCAGGAAATTCATAGCAATCTGTGTTCCTCGTTTTTCCATACATAAGTTAATCAAATTACCCACATAATCACTTGGTGTTATGATATTAGCCCTTATGTAGGGTTCTTCACATTTGAGAACATTGATTGGATCCGGATAATCAAGAGGATTATCAATAATACTCGTAGATTCATCTTTTAAATGTACAATATACCTTACAGAAGGAGAGGTAAATACTATTGATAAATCAAATTCACGTTCAATTCTTTCTTGCACTACTTCCAAATGCAAGAGTCCCAGAAAACCACATCGAAAGCCGAATCCCAGCGCTGCTGATGAGTCCTTTTCATATACAAGAGATGCATCATTAAGCCGCAATTTATCTATTGCAGTATGCAATTCTTCATAATCATTGGAATCAACTGGATAGATAGAAGAAAAGACTACTGGTTTAACTTCTTTAAACCCATCCAGAGGTAGAGAACAGGGGTTCTTTGCTGCAGTTATTGTATCCCCAATGCGAATATCAGAAATCACTTTAATTCCTGCAATGATGTAGCCTACGTCACCTGCTGTAAGTTTTTGTTTCTTCTTTAATCCCATCTGAAACTTTCCGAGTTCTTCAATTTTATACTTGGATTTATTAAACCAGAACTCAATTTCATCGTTTAAGGATAGGGTTCCTTCAAACATACGGATGTGAACAATAACACCTCGATATGAATCATAGTGAGAATCAAAAATCAGAGCCTTAGGAGGTGCATTGGACTCACCGGAAGGTGCAGGAATATACTCTACAATCATCTCCAGTAATTCATCAACTCCTTGACCTGTTTTTGCTGAAACAAGAGCTGTAATATCCTGATCTAGGCCAAGATCATGATCAATCTGTCTCTTTACCCAGGGAATATCAGCGCTGGGCAAGTCTATTTTATTTATGACAGGTATTATCTCAAGATTATACTCCATTGCCATATACATATTGGCAAGAGTTTGAGCCTCAACTCCTTGGGAAGCATCAATTAATAACAATGCACCCTCACAAGAAGATATCGCACGGGAAACCTCATAAGAGAAATCTACATGTCCGGGTGTGTCAACCAGGTTGAGCTCATACTCAACCCCTTGAGCAGAAATATAAGGAATTGTTACTGCCTGAGATTTTATAGTTATGCCGCGTTCTTTTTCAATATCCATTGAATCAAGCATCTGCTCAGTAATATTACGATCTGCAACAAGATGTGCACGTTCTATAAACCTATCCGCAAGAGTGGATTTTCCATGATCAATGTGTGCTATTATACAAAAGTTTCTAACATGTTTCTGAGATATGCCCATATTTTTTTGACCCAATCAGTTTATTTTTTTAAACTTGTAAAAGATTCTCTAGGTTCCAAACCTAAAAGTTCCCGAATTTCATTATCATCCAGTGTTTCTTTTTCAACTAAAGCATTGGTTAGTGTTTCGAGCTCATCTTTATGTTCAGAAAGAAGAGTTCTCGTTTCATCTAATGCAGTTTTAAGGATATTATTAACCTCTGCATCAATTCGTTTAGCAGTATCTTCTGAATAGTCCTTATGCTGAGCTATTTCTTTGCCGATGAATATAGGTTCTTCTTCCTGTCCGAAGGCAACAAATCCCATGCTGCTCATTCCCCATTCTGTGACCATTCTTCTTGCTAAAGTAGTAGCCTGCTTTATATCATTTGCGGTTCCGGTTGTTGTTTCGCCATAAAAAAGTTCCTCAGCAACATACCCGCCCATAGTTACCTTAATCCAGTCAGTTAATGAACTCTTGTTCTTTGTGTAGGAATCTTTCTCTGGTAATGACATCGTTAAGCCCAGAGCCCGGCCATGAGGGATTATAGTTACTTTATGAAGTGGATCAAGATTCTTTAGATAGTAATAAATTAAAGCATGTCCAGCTTCATGATAAGCAGTTGCTCTTTTTTCATCAATAGACATGACTTTAGATTTACGTGCTACCCCAAGAAGTATTTTATCCCTAGCTTCTTCAAAATGCTCCATTTTAACTTTATTGCTATTTGCACGTGCAGCAAATAGTGCTGCTTCATTTGCAAGATTTGCAAGATCTGCACCGGAAGTTCCCGGAGTAGCTCTTGCTACTCGTGATAAATCTACATCCTTATCAATGTTTAAATTCCTGCAGTGAATTTTTAGAATATCTTTAAGATCCTGAACATCAGGCATATCTACAACTACCTGACGATCAAATCGTCCCGGCCGCATTAAGGCTGGATCAAGAACATCAGGCCTGTTTGTTGCAGCAATAATAATTACACCGGTTTTTGTATCAAATCCATCCATTTCAACAAGCATCTGATTAAGAGTTTGCTCCCGTTCATCATTACCACCACCGTAACCAGCTCCTCTCGATCTTCCTACAGCATCAAGTTCATCAATAAATAATATACAAGGAGCATTCTTTCTTCCCTGCTCAAATAAATCACGAACCCTGCTTGCTCCAACACCGACAAACATTTCAACAAAATCAGATCCCGACATATGGAAGAATGCTACACCTGCTTCACCTGCTACCGCTTTTGCCAAAAGAGTTTTCCCGGTACCCGGTAAACCAACAAGCAAAACTCCTTTAGGTATTTTAGCACCCATATCGGTAAACTTTTTGGGGTTTTTAAGAAAATCAACAACTTCCTCAAGTTCATATTTTGCTTCAATTTGACCGGCAACATCTTTAAAAGTTGTTTTTGTATCATCTAATTTGTACTCTTTCGCCCGGCTTTTACCAAAAGAAAAAGCCTTCCCTCCAGCTCCCTGAGTTTGTTTATACATAACCCAGAAAAATCCAATGAATATTATCCAGGGGACAAGTTGAAGTATAATTTGTAATGCTGAAGTTCCTTTTACACTTCCTGTTACCCTGACCCCACTCTGAAGAAGATTCTGCATAAGTTCATCATCAAAATAGGGAATTCTTGTAGAATAACGTAAAGCTCCACCAGAGCTTGTCTGATTGGTAAGCGTAAAATAGACATCGCTGGTATCCAGAATATCAACAGATGAAACTTGCCCGGAATCAACATAATTCAGGAATGTTGAATAAGGTACTTCCTGGGCTACTCCGCTTCCATTTGAGAAAAGGATTATACCAAACATTATTATTAGTGAAACAATAAAGAAAAGGGCGAATTTATTTTTACCAAAATCAAATTTTGGACCCATGTCATTTTTATTATCTGGTTTATTATTCTGCGTGCTCACTGTTACTCCC
>JADHUD010000099.1 GCA_016784705.1 Spirochaetia bacterium
TAGGCTTTGAAGTTCCCATTGATTTCTATGCCAATCACACGTTCCTTTGGATGATATTGACTGCTGCGGAATGACAAGGGAAAATATATGTCTCCGTTTTCGTCATAATCACCATAAGGTGAACGGCCATATGCACGACTGAATCCGGTGTCCTTTGAGAGGACTTCTGTTTGAGGATGCTGTTTTTTCCAGTCTTCCCAGGTGGTGTGTTCTATCGGTACTGGAATCAGCCTTTCGCCTTTGCGGGGACCACTGACAGCTTGCCCCATGACTTGAGACCAGAGTGATTCGCTCTGTCTGTCATAAAGCAGAAGATCGCTGTTATACAACAAACCGGAAACACCAAGCGTAGTACTCTCTCCGTCAAAATCTCGACGAAAAGCCATGCCGGTACCACAAAGTGGGCAATAAGTTATGGAAACCGGAACTCCATTCACAGTGTCATTGACAATTTCGTGCCAATTTAAAATAGCCAGAGGATAGGCTCTGACTTCTCCTGCTATATCCAAACCTATAACCCTGCTGTTTGGCAACAGCCAATCTACGTCTGAAGCCGGAACAAACTTGGGTTCATCAATCGACGGAATTCCGTCACGCGGTGGTCCACCACTTAAGATTTCGGCAAGAGGAATTAATGGATCCTCGATTAAGAATCCGTTACGCTGAGCCGACTCCGCCTGAACCGGACTGATAAAAACAATAGATAAACCCAACAAAAATACTGTTGACAGGCGGATGGCCAGAATATTCCATATTTTCATGCTTTCTCGTGTTCAGTTTGTACTTCCTGCCTGAGAATATTCCCCACAGTACCTAATCCGCTACTGGTCAAGTTTCCTGCGTGAGGATCAATTATATCCAGTTCCTCTTCGCCCATATCATGTTTGAGAAGAATTTCCTGGCAAGGACTTTCGATTTTGGTGATTTTACCACCATGCTCAAAGAACCGTGCCATTGCAGACTGAACATCTTCGTGGCTAACGTAGGATTTCACTACCTTGGTATTATTTTTCATAGCATCTCCTTTATTAACTGAAGTGTGAATACAAAGTACAACGGTCTTGACTATTTTGACGATTCGCCAAAGAAATTCTTACAGTAACTATTAAACTGATCAAAGCTGACTGAAGCTGACCGTTGTAAAAGACAAAAAGGGGAATGCAAGAATCGTGAAGATTCTGTTAATTTATCTTGCTGTATTTATTGATAAATTTGTATTGAGAAAAGAGACACTGCTATTTTATCCAGCCTGACAGTAACCGAAAACAGTCTTCAGAGTTGTTAAGCAAAATATTCATCCCAACGTTTCTGAGCGTCTTCACCAAAAAGAATTTCGCAGGCATCTTTGAGTCCCTGCGACTTTTTAAGATCTTCGTGGCGAACTACCAGTGACAATTTAGAGCGACGACGTAGAAAATCTTCCAAAGTCACTATCATCTCACGTCGTGCTGCCTGAATTAATTCGCAGCGGATATAATCAGTTCCTTCAATCAATGGTTCAGCCATCTTTGGATCCTCCCGGATATTTTCGAGCAGACCGATTGCCTGCGCACCATAGCGTCTCCACAGTCGGGAAGAAAGTTCTTCTGAAGATCCTGGTGAGGTTAAGGCATCCAGGTTCATCAGATGCACCTGATGCAGATATTCATCACGAATAACATCATCAGGTTCACCGTACCACTTATCTTTTTGTTCCGGCAATGTAACCCCCAGTTGTTGAACTGTCTCGCAAATCGCCTCACCAATATTAATACAATCCGTGAGTTTACCCCCAAAAATACTGATATGTTTTTGCTCCCGGTTAACATCAATAGCATGTTTTCGGGAGAGTTTCATCCACTCTTCATTTTTATTGTTTTTTTCTCCTGCCTCAACCACCAGAGGCCGTACTCCGCAGCGTTCTGAAATAATATCTGCCTTAGTAATTGGTTTTGCCAAATTCAATCGTTTGTTAATATTTTTCAGTACAAACTCGCGATCTTCCGACGTTACTTCTGATTCCGGACTATCAACACGAGTATCAGTAGTTCCGACCATGGTTCGGTGTCCCATCGGAATAGCAAAAAACAATCGTCCGTCATCTGCAAAAAAAGTCAATACCCGCTCATTCTTCGTAATTCTTGGAACAATTAAATGTATCCCTTTAGAAAAAACGTGACGGTGAGCAGTTGCTTGTGACGTCAGCAGATTTTGTTGATCTACATAAGGCCCACAGGCATTAATAATAACTTTGCTGCGAATTTTGAATTCCTCGCCATTTCTAGTATTCCGGAGTTCAGTTTCCCAGTTGCCTGCTGAATTCCTGTCACGACCGACTGACTCCATATAGTTGACTGCAGTACAATTGTAATTGATTGCAGAGCGAATAAAATTAAAGACAAAACGTGAGTCATTGTCGTATAGGAATGCATCCGAGTATTCAAATCCACCGATACTGTTGTCGGTATTTATAACCGGTTCTTCCTCATTTATCTTTTTTGGAGATAATAAACGGGGAGAGCATGTAAAGAAACTTCCCATTCCCCAATACAACAATGCCCCCATATAGAGCATCCAGGAAGAAAAACGAAAGCCTTTATCCAAGTTTGTATAAAAACGTATTTCCTTGATTGCAGAGGGATAAGATTGCAAAAGTAGATTACGTGAAGTGCAAAGCTGACTCACCAGTGGAAATTCGAAGGTTTCCATGTATTTGATACCACCCCAGACAAGATTCGAAGAATTCTGACTAGTGAAGCCGGAAAAATCTCCTTTATCCACCAAAGCCACCTGTGCTCCCTGTGCAGCAAGTGCTGTAGCAGAAACAGCTCCGTTTATTCCACCGCCGATGATCAAAACATCGAAAGTCCGGTTTTTAAGTTTTTCAATGTTACTTTCCCTCAGGTTCATATTTCGGTGCTCGGAAAAAATACACAGTTAATTTTTTATGAAAGCAAATTCCGAGCAGTAAGTTCGTCGGTAATGAGGGAATGAATAAATCCACCCTTGAAAGCAGCTTTTAGTGCTTCAACTTTTTCTGCGCCACCGGCGACGCCAACCACATGCTTCATTTTACCCAGAGTTTCAAGATGTGTAGTAATCAGGCGCCGGTGATGTTCCAGGTCCAGTTGTTCTCCAGCTGCATTAAAATATTCACCGTGTATTTCTCCTACCGCACCGAGTTTTTTGAGTTGATCTAGTTCTTTTTTGGATTTATATCCAAAATGTCCAAACTCTGTACTGGGCATCAGTGAGCCGATGCCGACTAAGGCCATATCTGCCATTTTTGCCATTTTCATCACGTGCTGAACTTCCGGTTCCTGGATCAACTGGTTTCTAAGTTCACTGGTACTCACCATAAGTGGTGTTGGAATAACGTAAAAAGGATACAAAAACCCTGTAACCGGAGTCCCCATATTAGCTGAAGTCCGTTCACTGAGATAGTGCATTACCCCACCACAGAGTGTAACAAAGGCTGTGTTTTCTGGAATTACTCTTCCTAAGATGCGGGTAATTCCGGAAATGGTGTCTCCCCAGCCCAATGCTACCAGTGATTCATCAGACGGTAAATTCATTTCCAAATACTGTGCACCTGCCATACTCAGATCATTCTTGAGTTGATCTGCTTCAACCTCCGGAGTTAAAAACACATCTCTAAGACCCCATTTTTCTTTTAGTTTCACTTCCAAGTCCATCAACTCTGCGTCTTTGCCATGAACATGAATTGAAACAGTACCGTTTTTTTTGGACTCATTGAGAATATTGATGACACGGGCTCGATTGATACCTAACCGCTTGGCGATGTCACCTTGTATCATTCCAGTTTTATAATAATACCAGGAAGCTCTGGCAGAAAATTTCTTTAGATCTCTTGATGCTGTATTCATATTTTTTTGTAGGTTTAGAAGTTTAGCCGCTCGTTTACACAGACTATGGCTTTTATAGACAAATCTCTTACAGGTCCATTAAATTATTAATAGGTCTAATGACTGTTATATCATGAGTTTTTTTAATTTAATCGTTTGCCACTATCTATTTCAAAAATATGCAGATGTTCCGAAGGGATGGTCAATGGTAAACGGTCTCCGGATACCACAGGATGAATGCCTGAAAGACGGACAGTTAAGACTAGTTCGGTTTGTTCTAATTTTCCGTAAACAACTGTATCCGCACCAAGTTTTTCCAGCATTTCGACTTGCAAGAACATAGATGCTTTTTCGGATTCACAGGCTTCTAAATGTTCCGGACGCATTCCTAAAGTTACCTGAGAATCGCTGTTGGCAGAATTTTCAGAATGAGTCAAAGGCAGTGAAAGCGAGTCGCCTAAAAGAGCGAGATCGCCATTTGAACTTAAAACGGCCGGAATTATATTCATCGAAGGTGAACCGATAAATCCGGCAACAAAAAGAGTTTGCGGTTTTTCATACACTTCCAGCGGTGTACCTATTTGCTCAACGCGCCCTTCGTTCATTAACAACAACCGATGCCCCAAAGTCATGGCTTCGACTTGATCATGAGTAACATAAATCGTTGTTACACCTAGCCGTTCCTGTAAACGTTTGATTTCAAGGCGCATTTGCACACGGAGCTTTGCGTCAAGATTCGAGAGCGGTTCATCAAAAAGAAAGACTTTCGGTTCACGGACAATGGCTCTTCCCATCGCCACCCGTTGACGTTGGCCTCCGGAAAGTTCTTTGGGTTTACGTACCAACAAGTTTTCCAATTCAAGAATTTTTGCGGTTTCACGCACACGCTGCTCAATTTGGTCTTTAGGGATTTTCCGGTTCTTTAAACCGTAAGCCATGTTTTGATAAACACTCATGTGGGGATAGAGCGCGTAATTTTGGAAGACCATTGCAATGTCACGATCGGCAGGCTCTTTTTTATTGACCCATTCTTCGTTGATGTGAATATCTCCGGACGTTACAGTTTCCAGTCCGGCAACCATCCTCAGCATGGTCGATTTTCCGCATCCGGAAGGACCAACTATGACGATCAGTTCCCCGTCTTTAATATCGATGCTGATTCCGTGGAGTGCCTGCACATTTCCGGGGTAAGTTTTAATTGCGTTTTTAATACTGACTGTTGCCATGAGAGTTATTGCTTTGATTAAAATTATTTTTCTGTTTCAACAAGGCCTTTGACGAATTGACGCTGCATGACAATTACGACCAACAAAGGAGGAAGCATTGCAAGTATGGCGGTGGCCATAGTAATATTCCATTCCGGAATAGCATCTGCGACATACAACATCCTTTGGATTCCCATCACAATTGTGGTCATACTTTCTTCAGTCGTGACTATCAGCGGCCAGAGATATTGGTTCCAACCATAGATAAACAAAATAACGAAAAGTGCTGCCAAATTGGTGCGGGAAAGCGGAAGCAATATATCAAAAAAGAATTTCATTGGCCCTGCTCCATCGACTCTCGCAGCTTCTGCCAGTTCTTCGGGTACTGTCATAAAGAACTGGCGAAAAAGAAAAGTAGCGGTTGCAGAAGCAATGAGTGGAAGTGTCAACCCCGCATAGGAGTTCAATAATCCCAAATTTGCCACAACTGCATAAGTTGGTAAGATCCGTACTTCGACCGGCAGCATCAAAGTCAGGAAAATGGTCCAGAAACAAAGCTTCCTCAGAGGGAACCTGAAATAAACAATAGCGAAGGCGGAAAGTATTGAAATCGTAATTTTACCGACCACAATTCCGAGAGCCATAATCAGACTGTTCCACATCATCATTCCAACAGGAATACCTGACGCATTTACTTTTCCTTTTTGCAGTACAGTCCCATAATTTTCAAGCATTTCTGAACCGAACCAGGGCTGCACCGTTGTCAGAATGTCTTCAGCCTCGTGGGTTGAAGTAACAAGGGCAATGTAGATCGGAAAGATGACTACAATAATTCCAAAAATTAGTAATAAATGTGTCAGGGCATTCAGCCAGGGGCGATTTTCTACCATCAGTATTGCACTCGCCTTTCAATGTATCGAAATTGGAACACAGTCAAAGAAACAACAATGATCATTAAAATAACAGACTGAGCTGAAGAACCACCCAGATCCAAGCCGACGAAACCATCGTTGTAAACTTTATATACCAGAATTTCTGTGGACTTATAGGGACCTCCTTGTGTGACGGCATGTATGATTCCAAAAGTATCAAAGAACGCATAGACCACGTTTACTACAATGAGGAAGAAGGTCGTTGGTGAAATTAAAGGGAAAACAATTGTCCAGAACCTCTTTACAGGACCGGCACCGTCAATTGCAGATGCCTCCAACATAGATTTTGGAATTGACTGTAAACCCGCCAGAAAGAAAATAAAATTATAACTGATTTGTTTCCAGGCTGCAGCAATGATTACCAGCACCATCGCCTGTCCACCCCTGAGAACATGGTTCCACTCGTAACCCAAAGATTGGAGCGTGAGCGCAAGGATACCGTTCCCCGTGTTAAACATGAACATCCATAAAACTCCCGCTACTGCCGGAGCTACAGCATATGGCCACAAGAGGATGGATTTATATGCCATTTCGCCCCTGATAACTCGGTCAGCCATCACCGCAAACATTAGTGAAAGAGACAAGCTTAGAAAAGTCGTGGAAACACTGAAAAGTACTGTGGTGTAAAATGAATCCAGATAAAGAGGGTCACTGAAAAGTTCTTCAAAATTTTCGAACCAGACAAATTCCGAGGACAAACCAAAAGCATCTTCCAGCAAAAAAGATTGATAAAGTGCTTGACTGGCGGGCCAAAGAAAAAAGATAAAAGTGATGATAATTTGAGGTGCCACCAACAAATACGGCAACCACAAATTATTAAAAGTGGAACGTTTCTCCATTCAACAATCCAGCATGGGATAAAAGTTCAGACAATTTGCAGGCAAGGCAACTCAAGCTAGGAGGTTACACCAAAAGGTAATTGAGTCACCACTGACGCTAGAGATGTCCCCTGCAAGGAAAAGGGTGGACACTCAATTGTAAGTCCACCCTATATTATCACATATTTTGGACAAACTGCAAAGATCAGCGGTTAGCCCGCTCAAATTTTCGCAACAATTTGTTACCGCGAAATACTGCATCTCCCAGTCCCACTTTTGCTGTTTTCTTTCCAGCCCAAATTGCTTCCAGTTCCTCGTTGAGAATATCTCGAATCTGCACAAAATTACCGAGACGTAATCCCTTGGAATTAGGAGTAGGAGCCTTTGAACTCATCTGAATGATAGCGACATCACGTCCCTCATTCTTCTTGTAATAATCAGAATTTTTGGTGAGTTCGTAGGCTTCATTAGTGATTGGCACATAACCTGTGTTTTGATGCCAGAAAGTCTGAACAAAGACATCCGACATATAGGTCATGAATTTCGCCACACCTTTGTACTCATCCTTTGTTCCACCTTTGAGTACCCATAAAGTGGCACCACCGATAATGGAGTTCTGAGGCTCTGAAACCGCACTTGCCCAATAAGGAAGTTGGCTGGTACCAAAATCAAATTTTGTACTCTTCACCAGTCCACCATAGTAAGCCGAGGAGTTAATCAGCATCGCGCATTTACCTTCTGCAAACAAAGGATTACCGTCACCTCTGCGTCCGCCATAGCGAAAGACATTGTCTTTCTGCCAATCTGCCAACTGCTGAATGTGCTTGACGTGCAATGGACTGTCAAAGACAAATTCAGTATCCAAGCCGGCAAATCCGTTTTCTTTGGTAGCAAACGGGACATCATGCCATGTGCTGAAATTTTCCAGCATCGACCAGGACTGCCAACCAATAGTAAAACCACATTCGCTCGCTCCGCTGGAAATCAACTTCTTGGAGAATTTGCCCATCTCTTCCCAGGTTTTTGGCGCACCACTGAGTCCTGCCTTGGCAAACGCAGCCTTATTCCAGAAGACCACCGGCGTAGAACTATTAAACGGCAAGGACAAAAGCTTTCCATCAGTTGTCGTATAATAGCCGATTACAGCAGATATGTACCTGCTTTCATCAAATGGTTGACCAGTATCCTTCATCATTTGATGAACCGGATAAATGGCCCCTTTTGCGGCCATCATGCTGGCAGTTCCGACCTCAAACACCTGCACTACGTGCGGTTGTTTTTTGGCCCGGAAAGCAGCAATTGCTGCTGTCATGGTTTCTGTATAATTACCTTTATATACAGCCTTCATTTCATACTCGGTCTGGCTGCGGTTAAATCCGCCAACGATGGTATTAACAGCTTCACCGAGCGCACCGCCCATCGCGTGCCACCATTCAATCTG
>JADHUD010000100.1 GCA_016784705.1 Spirochaetia bacterium
ATCAGTCTCAATATTGACGCCTGTCCTTCCCTGAATGTTATAGACTATACAGGGAATAGTCAGGGCGTCTGCTATAGCTTTAAAATGAAGATAGAGACCTTTCTGTGTTGGTTTGTTATAGTAGGGATTAACCAGCAGCACTGCATCCACCCCTGCTTCCTGAGCGTGTAAGGATAACCGTACTGCTTCAGAAGTTGCATTACTTCCAGTGCCGGCAATTACGGGAACTTTACCCTGCGCAAACTTTACAGCCATTTCAATAACACGGTCATGCTCATCATGTGACAAAGTTGGGCTCTCGCCTGTAGTTCCACAGGGAACCAAACCGTCCACTCCCTGTGATATTTGATAATCAATTATACGCTCAAATGCTGCTTCATCAACTTCTCCACTCTTTGTAAATGGTGTTATTAAGGCAGTAAATACTCCCCTGAAATCTCTTTTCATCACTCTTCTCCTATCTTTTATACAGATTTTTATACAGATTTTTTATACAGAGGCAATAATAGTTTTCATCATATCATCAATCGAAAAGAAACCAGTTTTTCCCTGCATCCATTCAGCCGCTTTTACTGCACCTAAAGCAAATCCATTACGGTTTCTTGCTCTGTGTGTGATTTCTATCGTATCGTCTTCACTATCAAATAAAATAGTATGTGTTCCCGGAATTGAGCCTCCTCTGGTAGAAGAGACATGCAGTTCACCTGGTGCTATCTTCCGGGAAAGCGAATCTGTTACAATCTCCCCTTTCCTTTCAATCTCTTCAATAAGTATTGAGCTTAGCATCTCCGCAGTTCCTGAAGGACTATCCACTTTCCCGGAGTGGTGAAATTCATGAATCATTGCGTCATACTCGGGGAAATAATTCATTATTTTCCCGGCAGTCCTAATTAGATGAAACAGTATATTTACCCCAAGTGAAAAATTACCTGACCAAAGAAGCCCGGTCCCTGCTTCTACGACAATCTTTTCTGCAGCACCAGCAGCTTCATACCATCCTGTTGTTCCTATGACAGCATTTACTCCGGCACGTGAAATAATTTCAATGTTGTTCAGAGCTGAGGAGGGTATGGAAAAGTCGATTACCAAATCAGCATCACCTATAGATTGATCAGAAAGTACCCGGCTGGTGACTTCCGGCAGATCTACATTAGGATCTATGACAGAAGTGACAGCATGCCCCCGTTCCAGAGCACATTTTCTTATAAGCCTGCCCATTCTTCCGTAACCATTTATTGCTATATTCACAAATTCACTCCTCAACAAACATCAATTATGTATGAAGCTATTTTAAAACTCATTGTTTTGATATTGTCTAGCATGTGTAAACATATTAAAATAAATATAACATTTTGTCCAGATAATAACAGTTTGTTATTATAAAAACATACAGCTCAACTTTTATGAACGATAATATACTGATTCCCACTTACTCTTTCTTGACTCGCTGTCGGCTTGGGGTATATAGTCTTCACATAAATTTTATTTTTCAAGGAGACCCTCATGGCTCACATAATTACTGATGAATGTCTTGCCTGCGGCAGCTGCCTCCCGGAATGTCCCGTTGAAGCAATCTCTGAAGGCGACATCTATGTCATTGACGCAGATCTTTGTACTGATTGCGGTGCATGTGTTGATTCATGTCCGACCGAAGCAATTATTGCCGGTTAAGACGCACTGATCATAACCTATGATTATATAAGAATATATAATCCTTTAAAAAAAGGCTGTTACAGAGAATGAATCTGAAACAGCCTTTTTTTAATTTTGGAATTGTCTCAATTTACAGGGCAATACCTTGATTGCATACACTAAAAAGTATAATCTTGTTTCGTGAATATGAACTTTGAAAACAGATTCAACCAATCAACAAACCAATCCAAACCGGACACATCTATAATTTTTTCTGTTGCAGAAATCAGCTCACTCATTAAAGACATACTTGAGAACTCGTTCATGAACATATCCATTGAGGGTGAGCTTTCAAATTTCAGACCGGCAAGCTCAGGTCACTGGTACTTTACACTTAAAGATGATCAGGCAGCCATATCAGCTGTTATGTTCAGAAACAGGCAATCAGGACTCAATTTCATTCCAAAAGATGGTAAAAAAGTTGTGGTTACCGGTGCTGTTTCAGTTTATGAAAAACGCGGCACTTACCAAATCATCTGCACTTCTATGAGAGCAGCAGGGGAAGGTGATATTCTTGCTCTGCTTGAAAAGCGGAAGCAGAAGCTTGCTGCTGAAGGTTTGTTTGATAGTGACAGAAAACAGAAGCTGCCTCTTTTTCCGGAAAAAATAGTAGTTATAACATCTCCGACCGGAGCTGCATTGCGTGATATTCTTCAGGTGTTAAAACGCCGCAATTCAGGTTCTGCTGTCAGAATACTACCTGCAGCTGTGCAGGGTGAAAAAGCAGCCGAGACCTTATCTTTGCAAGTGCAGCTTGCAAACAGGTACAACCTTGGTGATGTTATTATATTGGGCAGAGGCGGAGGATCTCTTGAGGATCTTCTGCCTTTTTCAGATGAAAATCTGGTCAGAACTGTTGCTGCTTCAAAGATTCCTGTTATCTCTGCTGTAGGACATGAAATAGATTGGGCTCTTACCGATTTCGCTGCTGATTCACGAGCCCCTACTCCCTCAGCAGCTGCAGAACTGGTTTCAGCACAAACTCTTGACTTACTGCATAAAATCCACTCCGTGAAAGAGTTTCTTATAAGTATCGTAACCGGAAGAGTTTCGCATATCAGGCTGCTGCTTGGGCAATTCACTGCAGATAGGCTTCAGGAGAACTTCAACCGTTTGCTGGAACCATTGAATTTAAGAATTGATGATGAGAAACATATGCTCTTCCGCACTATGTCAGATATCTTGTTGGAAAAACAACACAAATTAGCACTGCAGAGAAATTCACTTGAGGCAAATTCTCCTCTCGCAATTCTTGCACGGGGATATGCTGTAGTCTCAGATAGTATAACAGGAAAACCGCTGCTTGAAAGCAGAAATACTGAACCTGGTGCAAAATTACATATTAACCTGTATAAAGGCAGTCTCAACGCGGATGTGGAGGAGATAACATCATGAAAGATTTTGAACAGAGTCTCACAAGACTGGAAGAGATAAATGAGCGTATTAAAGATGCAGGATTACCCCTTGAGCAATCAATAGCATTGTTTGAGGAGGGGTTAAAAATTGCAAAGAGGCTTGAAACTGATTTAAAAAAAGTTGAACAAAAGGTAGAGATTCTCATCAAAACAGAAGATTCTCCTGAATCCGACTCAGGAAAGGAGCCGGAATTCGGTTTGTTCTCCGAATAACAACCAGAATGAATCAGCATTTAGAGGGCTCACATTTGTGTTCTTTTGTGATCACGGAGAAATATCCAGAATATCCCCGACTCGTACTCCAGCTTTTTCGAAAGCTCCCATAGGTAATTCAAGGGCATATCTAACCGGAACTGCCGATTGAACTGAATAACTACTATTCGGATACATATCCTGAATTGAAACAATCTTTCCATTCTCAAGAAGAAACGCAATTGATAAAAGCAGATTTGTATCCTTCATCCAGAAATAGAGCTCTCTATCAGAATCATACACAAAAAGCATACCGCCGTTTTCAGGAAGATCTTTTCTGCCGCTGAGTCCTTTGAGCTGTATATCAACCGTATCTGCAACTTCTACAATATACTGGTATTCACCCAGCATAAGTTCAAGAGTTTTGATCTGCGGCCTGTCAACATCAACTGAAAATTCAGGTTTCTCTAAATCATTTGTAATGCAAGAGACAAACATCCCTGTACAAACTAATACGGCAAAAGCAATATTGATGCTTATGCCTGCTGCATGATGTTTTTTCAGCTTCATGCTATTCAAGGTTTTCCGGGTTCAAGGCTGTAAAAGCTTCGTGTACAAATACACCATCTTTTCTAACCAGCTCGTCATCAATCCAGATCTCCCCACCACCGTATGCAGGAGTCTGTATAACAACCAGATCCCAATGAACAGCACTTCTGTTCCCATTATCACAATCCTCATACGCATTGCCGGGGGTAAAATGAAATGATCCCATTATTTTTTCATCAAACAGTGTGTTATCCATCGGAAATGTTATTTTAGGATTGCAGCCCAGTGCAAATTCGCCAATAAACCGGGATCCCTGATCTATATCAAGAATGGCTTCAAGTTTTCCGGTATTATTTGCTGCTGCCTTGATTATTTTACCTCTGGAAAACTCAAAACTTACCTGCGTAAAGGTAAAACCCTGATAGGTAGAGGGAGTATTATAGGTTATCACACCTTCAACACTATCTTTTACCGGACAGGAATATATTTCACCATCAGGAATATTCATCCTGCCATCGCAGGGTATTGCCGGCATACCTTTTATGGAAAAACTTAAATCTGTACCTGCTCCCGTTATTCTGACTTTATCAGCTTTCTGTAAAAACTCAACAGCCGGCTCCATTGCCTTAGCCATGAGATTATAATCAACTTCTGTTGTAACCCTATAGTAATAATTCTCAAACTCTATGGTAGACATACCAGCTGCATACGCCATAAGTTCTGTGGGGTACCGGAGCACTACCCATCTGGTATGCGGTATCCGCTGCTCTCCGTGAACCGGTTTATAATATTCACGCATATATAGCGCATTATTCTCTTCAGGCAAATCTGCAGTCTCCCGGCTGTTAGCCGGTCCGCGAACCCCAATAAAAGTATCCATCTGCTTCATACGGAACAGATCACAATCTTTAAAGACCGCAAGGCTCTCTCTGGAAGCCCCCGCAATGACAGCCCGTTCCAACCGTATTGAAGAGATATTTACAAGCGGATATCCACCGGCTGCATAGACCGCCTGTACCAGCTCCTCAACAAACTCAAGCGGGACATCTACAGCGTTTATGAGGCAGCTCTCCCCTTTTTTCAATTTGACTGAGAAATTCACCAGCAGATCGGCAAGTTTTTTATCGCGTATATCTCTCATATTTCAACTCCGTTATCAGGTGTCTAAATAAATTATTAAATAATACTATATGAATTCATTATATATGTCACGAAGATTGTCTTCAGCCGGATAAAAGTTTATAATCAGAACCATGAAATCTATTCCCATAAATACCGACAATCCCCCTACTGTAATATTGGAGCTCATTTACCGCCTGAAAGTAAAAGAGGTGATGAGCTCATCACTTTTTACGGCTGAAAAAACCACTTCTCTACGAACTATCCAGAAATTAATGCGGAGAGAGAGTATTACCGGTGTTCCGATTGTACAGGGAAAACGGATCCTTGGAATCGTCAGTATGGATGATATTATTCAGGCGCTGGATCATGGCCATATTGAAGAGCCGGCAGAGAATTTTATGTCTCGAAATCTTATAGTGTTAGAGGATGATATGCCGATTTCGTTTGCTATCTCCTATTTTGATAAATATTCTTACCATCGTTTTCCTGTTTTAAATAAAAAACAGGAACTGGTAGGTATGATTACCCCAAGAGATATAGCCTCCCGGCTTCTCCTGGAATTTAACAGAGAAATTGATTCCATAGAGCGAATATCCAGTCATGATTCAGTTGTTGGCATAAAGGAAACCCGCGTAAGAAAGTTTACGGTTCGTAAACATGATTTTGAGAATGCCGGATATGCTTCTACAGAGATTAAAAAATACCTCAAGTCTATGAACTATGAATCCGCCTTAATTCGTAAGGCATCAATTGCCTCGTATGAGTTGGAGATAAATCTTGCTGTTCACTCTGCTGGCGGAGAAATGATTGCTGAGTTTACCGAAAACAAACTCGTAATAACCGCTAAAGATTCCGGACCGGGAATTCCTGACATTGAAAAAGCTTTGACCGAGGGTTTTTCCACAGCAAATTCATGGATACGTACTTTAGGATTTGGAGCGGGGATGGGACTCCCAAATGTTCAGAGAGTTGCTGATGATTTCTCAATAACCTCTGATTTAGATACAGGGACTACTGTAACTGCAGCAATTTATTTGAAATAGCAATTCGATACTATCCGGAGGAACTACATGAAGAGTAATATATTATCAAAGACCCTGCACTATACACAAATATACGTTCCGGATCAGGAAATTGAAATCTCCAGCGGTTACACATCGGACCTTCTGAGTGATGTGATGGGAAATGCCCAGGAAAATTGTGCCTTAATAACAATTCAAGGGCATAAGAACACGGTAGCTGTTGCTTCTTTAATCGGCATACGAACCATAATATTGTGCAACAACAGAAAAGCCCCTGAAGAGATGATTGCAGCAGCCAAAGAGCATGCCATTGCTCTCTACAGCACCGCAGATACGCAATTTACTGCATCATGGAAATTAGCACACTTACTTGAACACAATGGGGAACTGAAGCGGAATATATGAAATATAAAGCAGATCTGCACAATCATTCCTGTCTCAGCCCATGCGGCAGCCTGAAAATGTCTCCTGCCGTACTGGTTACGTATGCTGCAAGAAAAAATATTGATATTCTGGCCTTAACTGACCACAACTCCACCAGGAACTTGCCGGCTTTTGCTGCTTGCTGTGCAGGCACCAGAATCACACCGATTTTTGGTCTTGAAGTTAATACCTTTGAAGAGGTCCATGTTGTCTGTCTTTTTGAGAAACTGGATACAGCTGTATCTTTTGGTAATTATATAGAGTCCACCCTTCCTGTACGATCCAACGATCCCGAGGTGTTCGGGTATCAGATTATTGTTGATGAAAATGAAAATATAGTCGGATCAGTTGATCCTATATTATTCAGCAGTTCGTCTCTATCATTCT
Organism: Spirochaetia bacterium; assembly: GCA_016784705.1. Classification (GTDB taxonomy): domain Bacteria; phylum Spirochaetota; class Spirochaetia; order JABMQR01; family JABMQR01; genus JABMQR01. The sequence goes on from JADHUD010000100.1 coordinate 6,803, forward strand.
TTGAACTCATTCCAAGGGTACTTGAGTTGGGCGGACTGGTAATACCGGCACACATTGAACGATTCAGCAACGGCGCTGTATCCCAACTAGGATTCCTTCCCGATCTTCCCTATAGTGCAGTAGAATCGTTATCTGTTCCCTGCAGATATGAAACCTATAACAATACCGTTATAACTGGATCAGATGCACACACCCCATCATCTATAGGATCAAGATCATTTTATATAACTGAAAAAAGTAAGCCGGACTTCACTTCTCTGCAGCATGCATTACAGGAAAAGAATATACTCTATTCATAGACATGCTCTATGGTTCATTAAGATCATTAACGTCTACGGCCGAAAATTCTTAACAGAAACAGGAACATATTGATAAAATCAAGATAGAGTTTCAGCGCTCCCATAATTGAGAGTTTTACATACTGCTCCTCATCCATGGCGGATCCATATGCATCGTTCCAACGCTTTATTACTTGCGTATCCCAGGCTGTAAGACCCATAAAAACCGCTACCCCGATAAATGATATTCCATAATACAGGGCTGAGCTTCCAATAAAGAAATTAATTACACTAGCAATTATTATTCCCCATAATCCCATCAAAAGGTAGTGGCCTGCTCCGGAAAGATCCTTTTTAGTACTCAATCCATACAGGCTCATGCCTCCGAACGCAGCAGCAGTTGTGAAAAAAGCCTGGGTAATAGTTAACCCGGTATAGGCCAAGAAAATTACCGATAAAGTAAGCCCGTTGAGAAAGGCATATCCTATAAAGGCAAATACTGCGGTTTGGGCAGACATTTTTTGTATGCGGGATGATAAATAGATTACTAAGGCAAGTTCAGCTACCATTAGCACAAGAAATGCGCCCGGTGTTCCATAGAGTAAACGAAGGAATGAATCCGATTGTGATGCTGCATAGGAAACAATCCCTGTGAGAAAAAGCCCTGCTGTCATCCATAAATAGACATTCCGCAGTATATTTCTTTCCCTAGCTACAGGATCAACCAGAAAATCATGTCTAATTTGCGCCATAGTATTATCACCTCAATTTCAGATCAATTTCAGAATATTTATTCTTTTCTAAAGTTCTCAATATTTCAACAAAGGGTCAAGACTACTTTTGTTTTTTTTTGATCTCTTCTATAATCGTTTCATGGATCTATTTTCTTCTAATTCAGATTTTCATGCTCAGCCGCTTGCACACAGGATGCGTCCCAGAATCCTTAATGAATACATCGGACAGGATCATATTATCGGAAAAGGGAGACTGCTCAGGAGAGCCATTCAGGCCGATCAGCTCTCCTCCATTATTTTCTACGGTCCACCGGGAACAGGGAAAACCACCCTTGCAAGAGTTATAGCAAATACTACAAAAAGCCATTTCTCAACCATGAATGCAGTGCTATCGGGAGTAAAAGAT
>JADHUD010000101.1 GCA_016784705.1 Spirochaetia bacterium
ATAGGAAGAGATATTATGGCTGGCCTTAAAACCATCATAGGGGGCGAGCTGGAAGGATACTCCGATATGCTGAATAAAGCTCGGGCAATAGCAACAAAACGTATGGTAAAGGAAGCTGAAGCACTGAAAGCTGATGCAGTCATTAATATACGCTATGCAACAAGTAATGTCATGCAGGGCGCTGCAGAAGTTATGGTTTACGGTACTGCCGTAACGTTTAAGTAAATGAGGTACTCATAAAAAATCTTATATAGCTGATTTCTAAAATTATATCTTATATGGAAATATACTTTTTTATATGGTATAATATGTCTAATATCATTGCTGTTGATTATTCACTTTTATTATACATCTGCATGATTTTCTGTTTGTGAAAGAGAGTTGGAAGTGAAAGGCAGTCGAATCTGCTTTTTATAAGCGAGGGTTGGGGCGGAGGTCATCAGGATGTACCAGAAACAGTCAAAGCAGCTTGGGTTTGAAGAGTTTTATATTCCGTTTGGCGGCTATTTACATGATAATAATCGATGGGTTCAGCTTAGTGGTTTGATACCCTGGGATGATTTGGAACATACTTATGCCAAAGCATTCTCTGCAGGGAAGGGAGCTCCCTCCAAACCCTTTAGAATGGCTCTTGGTGCAGTTGTTCTGCAAAAATTACTGGGAGTGAGCGACAGAGAGATTGTGGAACTGATTACTGAGAATCATTATATGCAGTATTTTATCGGTCTGGAAGCATATCAGGATGCTGCTCCCTTTGCTGCAAGTCTTCTGGTTCAATTCCGTAGAAGGCTTGGTGACGAGGTAGTTAAAGCAGTTTTCAAAATTATACATAAGCGAATGAGGAAACAGTTCGAGACTAATTAATATATGAATACCTATACGCATCTCTATAAAAAATGCAGATTGTGCCCACGGTTCTGTGAAGTTGACAGAACAGCCGGCGAAAGGGGCTATTGCGGGCAGAGCTCAGATATGCGGGCTGCTTTTGCCGGTATCCACCGGGGTGAAGAACCACCGGTCAGTATGGTGGCAGCTCCGTTTACAGGATCAGGCACCATTTTTTTTACCGGATGTACTTTGCGCTGCAGCTATTGTCAGAACCGGCAAATCAGTCAAAAGAATATTGGAGAAGTTATTTCTATTCATGATTTCATAGAGATATGTTTTGCTCTTGAGCAGAAAGGGGCGGCAAATATCAACCTGGTATCCGGTACACAGTTTATTCCATCTATACGGGAGGGAATTGAGACAGCCAGGGCTCGGGGGCTGACTATCCCAGTGGTCTGGAATACCTCTTCATTCGAGTCTGGTGAAGGCCTGCAGGCACTGCTGCCGGTAGTTGACGTGTTTCTTGCCGATATCAAGACACTCTCTTCTGCGCACAGCAGAGAGTTCTGCGGTTCAGGGTCTTATCCGGAAGAGTCGGTAAAAGCTGTAAAAATTATGGTAAAAGAAAAGCGTCTGAAATTCGGGAGAAGTAATTCTCTAGTAAGCGGAACAATCATACGGCACCTGGTGATACCCGGCGAGATGGAATCAACAGAAAAAGTTCTCCAATGGCTCGGTTCAGGAATTTTTCCTTTAGCGGGTGTGCTGCTCTCAATTCTCGTTCAGTTTGTAGGTTCTGATGATGCTCAAAGAATTACAGAATCTGAATATGAAGAAATTTTGTCAATGCTGGACAAATACGGTATTGAAGATGGATATATTCAGGAGCTTGATGATACTGATTACACGGACTGGATGCCTGATTTTACGCATGCAAATCCATTTCCTGCCTCTTTTTCAGATCCGGTATGGCATTTCAAGACTGGTTTTATCAGCTGTAACTGAAGGTCTATAGCTCGGGACCAATGGTTGTTCCTTCAAAAGTTCCGGCAATAAGAATTTCTCTGAAGTTTTTAAGATTTCGCCCCTCGGCGGTTATTACCTGAAGACCTAATTCAGAAGCCTTTTTAGCAGCTATCGGATCAAAAGGAACATTCGATCCGGGAACCCAGACATCGCCCACCATTGCCCTGAATCCATTCCAACCAATATGATCGAGAGGCTGTGCGGCAGGGTCAAGTTTAGGATCAGCTGTATAGACTTTTTTTATATTTGAAAGATTAACCACCCGATCAGCCCCGAATCTCTCTGCAAGGATAACTGCATCATTATCTGAAGAGAAACCAGGTTTCCAGCCTGCAGCTATGAGCACTTTTCCTGAAAAGGTTATGTCTGAAGTGGGATCTGTTACAAGGGGATCAAAACAAGTGTCGTGAAATACTGCTTTTATCAGCTGTCCGTTAAGATGTGTCGCGGCTACTCCAATCCAATCAAGATCATCAGATTTCGGGTTCTCTATAATTTCTCTGCATGCTTTCTGATAATTTCTTGCCGGTGCTCCGCCTCCGGTTACAATAATTAATTTTCTGGTAGTCTCTTCCTGCAGAAACTCTATTACTATTTTCCTGAATTGTTTTATAAATTCATGATCGACACTATCCGGAGATATGATTGACCCGCCTAAAGATACCACTGTCAGATTAGCCATAAAAAAACTCCTCACTATTGGTTGTGCCCTGACGACACCTATAAAAAGATTATTTCGAACTTCTTTATAGAACTCCTTTATATATGACATATCGATAACAGCCAGTGCAAGCTTTAAAATGAATTTTTTAAGAAATAATCAGAAAATTTAAATAATTCTGTGATTATTGGTGTGATGATTGATAAAGCTATACCATACAGTACCTTTCCCGTAATATGTTGAAATCATCGAATGTTTCGATCATTGGATAGAGGGTTCGAAGATCCTCGTACACACCTTTTGTGATACGTAGTTAGAGCCGTCCTCCGCCGAATGCCGCCATATTTGCATTCCAACTGCCTATCATGCTCTGGCCTCCTCTAATTCTTCTTTTTTAACACGTAATAGTTTGGCATTGATCGCAACAATTACCGTAGACAATGACATGAGTATCGCACCGACTTCGGGGGACAGAACGGTTCCTGCGTTGTACAAAACGCCGGAAGCCAAAGGTATGGCGATTACGTTGTAACCGGTAGCCCAGATCAGGTTCTGAACCATTTTGCGATAGGTTGCGCGTCCGAACAGAATCAGTGCCGTTATGTCGAGAGGATTGGAGTTTACCAGCACAATATCAGCTGAGGCTGCGGCAATATCGGTACCCGATCCCACTGCGATTCCTATCTGAGCCTGGGCTAAGGCTGGTGAATCGTTTACTCCGTCGCCGGTCATGGCGACATACTCACCCTGCTGCTGCAGCTCCTTTATTTTTTCCTGTTTCTGATCGGGCAGTACCTCGGCGAAAAACCCGTCCATTCCGAGCTCCTTAGATACTGCCTCTGCGGTTTCGCGGTTATCACCGGTCAGCATCCAGCACTTTATTCCCCGCTTCTGCAGGGCTTTGATCGCCTGGTGCGATTCTGGGCGGATAGTGTCCGAGAGGGCAATCGAGCCGGCTACCTTATTGTCGACTAAAACAAACACCCGGGTAACACCCCCATGACGTGCGGCTCCCGAAGGCTCTTCAATATTCTGTTCTTCGAGGTATCCCGGACTCACAACCGCTATTGCCTTGTTCTCCACACTTCCCTGTACACCTTTACCTTTGATTGCTTTGAAATCATCGGCGGTTCCTATTGAAATACCTGCCTCTTTGGCGGCGGCGACAATTCCTTTACCCACCGGGTGCTCGGATTGTCCTTCCAGTGCAGCGGCGAAGTTGAGAATAGTGTTTTTATCGTAACTCTTGTCATGTACATCCACGCTGCTGACCTTGAAGGTGCCATTTGTCAAAGTTCCGGTTTTATCGAAGACAACTGTGGAGATTTTCCTTGCATTCTCAAAGGCCGTACGGTTGCGGATCAACAGTCCGTTCTGGGCCGATTTGGCAGTTGACTGAGCGACTACCAGGGGAATCGCCAATCCGAGGGCGTGGGGGCAGGTGATAATCATGACTGTCGCCATTCTGGCAATGGAAAACTGCAGCCCCTGTCCGGCGATTAACCACGCAGCCAATGTTACTGCCCCGACGGTAAGCGCCACAATGGTGAGCCACTTAGCCGCCCGGTCGGAGAGCGCCTGGGTTTTTGATTTCGCGGACTGAGCTTCTCGGACCAGGGTGATTACTTTTGACAGGTAAGAATCCTCACCGGCTCCCTCAACCTTCAGCTCTATTGAACCGTCACCATTAATCGAACCTCCGATCAGCTGGTCACCTTCGGCCTTGCCCACCGGTTTTGATTCCCCGGTAAGCATAGACTCATCGATGTAACTTCTGCCTCTTACTACCTTACCGTCGGAGGGTATTTTCTCACCCGGCTTAATAACCAGAATATCACCTTTTTGTATTTCAGTTAGCGGAATGTCTTCGGTTTCACCACTCTTTTTACGATGGGCTTCACTGGGCATAAGTTGGGCTAATTTTTCCAGTGCTGATGATGCGCTGACGATAGAGGTCATTTCAATCCAGTGTCCGGCCAGCATGATGGCGATCAGGGTTGCCAGTTCCCAGTAGAAGGGGGTCCCCTGCAGCCCAAAGGTCACCGCTGCGCTGTATGCATAGGCTACGGTAATGGCCAACCCGATCAGGGTCATCATCCCCGGTGCTTTTGATTTAAGTTCATCGACCAGCCCCTTCAAAAATGGCCAGCCGCCATATATAAAGATGACAGTCGCAATGACAAATACCAGAATGCCGTCACCGGTGAACTGGAAACTGTACCCCAGAAACCGTTGAATCAGCTCCGAGAGTGCCAGTACAGGAATGCTCAGCACTAGGGTGATGTAAAAGCGCTTTCTGAAGTCGCGAATCATCATCCGGTGGTGCTGAGTATGGGTATAGTTCTCGTGGTTTTCATGCTGTTTGTGATCTTCATTATGAGAATGTTTGGTGTTCATACTTCCCCCTTGTAATTCATCTGGTTATTCGATTGCTGTCTCAAAATCTCTGTTTACTTTTGTGCATATATAATATTTCATAGTATTCGTCCTGACCGGTGCCGCCGTCGGCATAGAGTTTTTTTGAAATTCCGAGTGATGAGGGCTCCTTGCTGATGTGAATCCTCTGTGAAATTTTCTCTGATAATTGACAAAATAAAAGACATGCAATACAAACTTCCTACAGGATAGCTTGTTAATTTTTCTCACTGCATCCCATCCCCCAAATATACGGATCTTATAAGTGGAAGTCAAATTCAAGGGACTTCAGTAATAGGTGCATTTCCATAACGGGTTGTAAATATCGGGGCTAAGTGTATGTCTATGGGTACGACGGCCTGTTCAGAAGGGTTTGGGGAGAGACGCAAGGGCTGCATTGAGTAGTGGTGCTCGATAAAATGGGTTGTATGACACCATTTTTGTCTTAAACGGTATAAAACCACTAAAACAGTTAAAACGGCTTTTCCCACCACAGGCCATTGAATCTGCTGAAGTCGGCATCCAGGGTATACAATTTTGCTCTGCTCTGCATGGCAATAGCAGCCAGATGAATATCGGAAGTAAGATTCCCTGCCGTCCCCGATTCCAAAACCAGTTCTTTCATCAGAAACCAGTGATGGTGCTCCGGATTGGGGATACGGACCAGAGGATGCGTCAGCCATTGATCGATAATTTCTATCGTCTGATCTTCGGTCAGTGGGTGAGAAAACACCTTCCTGCTGGTCATTATCCGTAAAAATCCTAGCAGGACAACCCAAGGTATTCCTATGCTTTCGGTTCCGTTCAGCTGCTTTTCCAGCCAGGCTTTGGCTGCCGTGTGGTGATATGAGTCTTCATCAACCGCATAAATAAGTACATTCAAATCAACCACGATCATTTTCTCAGCTCCAGCTTACGTGCTATTTCGGCAGCTTCCAGATGACTGGCTGTTTCCAGAGCCTTGATCAGGTCATATTCGCTGCGGGGTATTCCCATGGCATGCGTTTTTTGGACAAATGCCGATGCCTGATCACCCTGCAAAAGCTCCCGAATACCCGAAGCAATAGCCAGATTGACAGCAGTTTTCAGTGCGATCTGTTTTGCATGTGCTATTTCACGTATCTCTTCATAGAGGGAATCTTCAATGGTTATAGTTGTTCTCATATAAACATCATAAGCATTTAATGAAGTGATGACAATAATATATATATTTAGCATCAAAGCATAAAAGAGACTGCAGCACCTGGTACGTTTTCCACATCTAGTGGTTTGCAGCTCTTCCGAAAGAGATTCTTTTTATTTGCCTCCTTGCAACCCTATCCACAACTATTGATTGAATCTCGAATTATATATACTTATCCTCATTAAATTTATACCTTTGTAGTATATCTTGAAGCAGACTACAGCAAACTATCCTGAAGGAAGTTTGTATTGCATTTTGGAGGTGTAATATGCGTAAGACTATAACAATTGTCTTGGCTCTGGGAATTCTTTTGGTAAGTGTTTCCTCAGTATTTGCAGCCGGCGTTCAGGAAACGTCAGAAGATGCTTTTATTGATAGATTTAAAGAAGCATTGGAGAATTCGGATTTTACAGAAGAAGAGGTAGAAGACATTTTAGAAGCAGCCAATGATCTCTCATGGGAAAATGCTGATGGAGCAGATGCCGAGGCCATAGTACAAGCCCTGAGTCTTGCTCGCGAAGAACAGTTAGCCCTGGATGCAGAGGGGAATGCTGAATTAGCTCTGGCCTTGGCTCAGAACGCTGCCCGACTTGAAAATGAGGATTATGATGAGAGTGCAGTTTCAAGGGCCGTTCGTGAAGCGGTTCGTACCCAGTTGCAGGTGATACAAGCATGGAAAGATAGTGACAGGTCTGAGAATCTAGGTGAATTACTTCGCTCTGGAGTGAGCAATGAAGCCCGCAAGGCCGCACAGGAGCAAGAATCAGGTGAAGATGATGATATGGACGATGTAGACGACATGGACGACATGGATGACATGGACGACATGGATGACATGGATGATGATGACGATATGGGCAATATGGGCGACATGGACGATGAAGACGATGATGATGACGATATGGGCAATATGGACGACATGGACGATGACGATGACGATGACGATATGGGCAATATGGACGACATGGACGATGAAGACGATGAATAGCCCTCTCAGAGTAAACTGGGAGTACTAGAGACAACAACAAATCTGTTCCTAATGCGGGAAAGACCAACTTCTACTCGACCCGATTCAACCCTTTGTATCTTAAACTATAAATATTTCTAGAAATAATCAGAGAATTTGAATAATTCTGTTGATTTTGCAAGTAATTATAAGTAAGGACAAAAAAAATCAAAGGAGAAAAGCATGAACAATTTGAATTCGGTTATTATTGAGGGGAATCTGACAAGAGATCCTGAAGAGAGCTCAACACCCAAGGGAACTCCGGTATGTAAGTTTACAATCGCTACAAACCGGTACTATAAAAATGGAGAGCAACAGCAGCAGCAGGAAGTTTCATTCTTTGCAGTAGAGACATGGGCAAAGCTGGCCAGCAGCTGTTACTCCTACCTGGAGAAAGGAAGGGGAGTTCGTGTTGTCGGCCGGCTCAAACAGGAACGATGGACTGGTGCTGATGAGAAAAAGCACGAACGGATTGTTGTAGTGGCAGAACATGTAGAATTTAAACCACAAGTAAACAGGACGGATAGTAATTCTGAAGAATCAGATATACATGATGAAAATTCGATAGAAAAAAGTTCTGATGCAATTGTGAAAGATGATTTTGCAGCAGTTGATAACGCATCATTTGCAGCAGAGACGCATGAGGCAGAAGCTGGTATGCTTCAGGTTAAAACCAAGAAAAAGTAATAGAGATCATCAAAATTTATCAGGAGTCAGTCTGAAAATTCAGATCTTAATCTGAAAAACTCAGAGTTTACTCTGAGTCCTGATAAATCCGACAGACTCCTGATATGAAAACCGGGGATATACTGACAGAATATTCAGTATATCCCCGCGTCTTTTCTACATTTTCCCAAAACAGAGAGCGGGAAAGAGTCCGATTCCTGCTGGGATCCTGGGAGCCTGAGGTATTTCTGCACAGTCCCATATCTACCTATGGGTTTGCTTTTGCGGGCATTGATATCATCCCAGAGCATCCCCTGGATTTTATACTTTCTATCAGTCTTGCATTTGCAGATCGCGACATTGATCTCTGCAATACGCAGTTAATTTATCCAACCTCTTGACAATCACCCCGCCGTCATACATCCTGTATGAATG